>ONIC01000067.1 GCA_900317815.1 uncultured Eubacteriales bacterium
CAAGGGAGTTGAGTGCAATATGACGAAAAGATGCAAGCAAGATGAGTGCTCAGTTCGTAGAACGTGATTTATTCAGTGGCTCCTTAACGCTGTAAAATTACTTGAAGTACTTAACCGCCGAACGGAACATACCCATGTCGTACTCGCCCGGAACATTCTTGTAAAGTCCGTCGCCGATACGCTCGGAGTGGCCCATCTTACCGATAACTCTTCCGTCGGGCGAAGTGATGCCCTCGACCGCAAAAGCGGAATCGTTCGGGTTGAAATGAATGTCGTTCGTTGCCGTGCCGTTGAGATCGACATACTGCGTTGCGATCTGTCCGTTCTGCGCAAGGCGCAGGATCATAGCGGGATCCGCAAGGAAGCGTCCCTCGCCGTGGCTGATAGCTACTGTGTAGATATCACCCGGCTTTGTTTCCATAAGCCAGGGCGACTTGTTGGAGGCGATCCTCGTGCGGACAAGTCTCGACTGGTGACGGCCGATCGTGTTGTATGTCAGCGTCGGGCAGGAAGCGTCCGTGTCGATGATCTTTCCGTAGGGAACGAGACCGAGCTTTATAAGCGCCTGGAAGCCGTTGCAGATACCTGCCATAAGTCCGTCACGATTCTCAAGAAGGTTCGTGACCTCGTCCTTAATGCGGCCGTTGCGGAAGAATGCGGTAATGAATTTGCCGGAGCCGTCGGGTTCGTCGCCGCCCGAGAAGCCGCCGGGGATAAAGATCATCTGCGCATCTGCGATCCTCTTCGCCGTGTACTCCACAGAGTCTGCGATACCTTTTGCGGAGAGGTTGTTTATAACGATTACCTCAGGCTCCGCGCCTGCGTCACGAAGCACCTTCGCAGTATCGTACTCACAGTTCGTGCCGGGGAATACGGGAATAATAACGCGGGGCTTTGCCGTCTTTACGACAGGCGAGGGATAAGTCTGAGCGCTGTAGGAGAATGTCGGGATATCCTTCTTGGGCATCTTGATATTGCAGGAGTAAACGGGCTCGAGCTTGTTTTCGTAAATCTTCAGAAGCTCGGAAAGCTCTGCGCTTTCGCCCTTGTAGGAGATCCTGCCGTCCTTTGTCGTTTTGCCGAGTGTAATACCCACAGGCGTGTCGTCCGTCATTTCGAGGATAAATGCGCCGTAGCTGTAGCCGAAGATATCGGAAAGAGATACGTTCTCGTCAAATTCAAAGCCGATATCGTTGCCGAACGCCATCTTCATTACAGCCTCTGCTGCGCCGCCGAATGTCGGAGTATAAGCCGTTACCGCCTTTCCCGATCTGAGGAGCTCCGTTACCTGAGCAAAAACAGACTTTACGGACTCTGCCTTCGGGAGATCGTTCTCATCGTACTCGGGCTTCATGAAAGCAACTCTGCGGCCTGCCTTCTTGAACTCATTCGATACAACGTTCTTTGTCTTATCCATCGTTACCGCAAACGATACGAGCGTCGGAGGAACATCGAGATTCTCAAAAGAGCCCGACATAGAGTCCTTGCCGCCGATAGATCCGCATTCGAAGTCAAGCTGAGCCTTCAGTGCGCCGAGAAGAGCGGAAAGCGGCTTGCCCCAGCGTTTCCCGTCTCGGTTAGGTCTCTCGAAATACTCCTGGAATGTCAGGTATACATCTTCGAAGGAAGCGCCCGAGGCTACAAGCTTTGCGATCGACTCAACGACTGCAAGATATGCGCCGTGGTACGGGCTTTTCTCCATGATATAAGGATTGTAGCCCCACGCCATGAGCGAGCAGGAATCGGTATGCTTTTTCTCCATAGATACTTTCTGCGCCATTGCCTGAGACGGTGTGATCTGATTTTTTCCGCCGAACGGCATAAGCACCGTTCCTGCGCCGATCGTCGAGTCAAAGCGTTCGGAAAGTCCTCTCTTCGAGCAGACATTGAGATCGCCTGCAAGCTTCTTGTAAAGCTCCGTGAAATCGCCCTCGACCTGTCTCTCGTAATCCTTCGGAGCGTCGGGAGTGATGGTGATGTGCTTCTCTGCGCCGTTTGAATTGAGGAACTCACGGGAGATGTTGACAATGTTCTTTCCGTTCCACTTCATTACAAGACGCGGTTCTTCCTTAACGACAGCAACTACCGTAGATTCAAGGTTCTCCTCTCCTGCAAGCTCCATAAAGCGGGCAGCGTCCTTTGGCTCTACAACGACCGCCATTCTCTCCTGCGATTCACTGATCGCAAGCTCTGTGCCGTCAAGGCCGTCGTATTTCTTGGGTACTGCGTTGAGGTCGATCTCAAGACCGTCGGCAAGCTCACCGATAGCAACGGAAACACCGCCTGCGCCGAAGTCGTTGCAGCGCTTGATAAGCAGAGACGCTTCCTTATTCCTGAAGAGTCTCTGCAGCTTTCTCTCCTCGGGAGCGTTACCCTTCTGTACCTCAGCGCCGCAGCTTTCGAGCGACTGGAGCGTGTGGGACTTCGAAGAGCCTGTAGCGCCGCCGCAGCCGTCACGTCCCGTTCTTCCGCCGAGCAGGATAACGATATCTCCCGGCTCGGGGCGCTCACGTCTTACATTCTCAGCCGGTGCCGCCGCAACAACCGCGCCGATTTCAAGACGCTTTGCGGCATAGCCGTCGTGATATATCTCGTCTACCTGACCCGTTGCAAGACCGATCTGGTTGCCGTAGGAGCTGTAACCTGCCGCTGCGGTCGTGACGATCTTTCTCTGGGGAAGCTTGCCCTCCATCGTCTCGGAAACAGGTCTTGTCGGATCCGCTGCGCCCGTTACACGCATAGCGCCGTAAACGTAGGATCTGCCCGAGAGCGGATCTCTGATAGCGCCTCCGATGCAGGTCGCCGCGCCGCCGAACGGCTCGATCTCTGTCGGGTGGTTGTGCGTTTCGTTTTTGAACAGAAGCAGCCAGTCCTCTTCCTTGCCGTCTGCGTCTACCTTGATCTTGACAGTGCAGGCGTTGATCTCCTCGGACTCGTCAAGCTTGTCGAGCTTGCCTGTCGATTTAAGATAGCGCGCGCCGATCGTTGCGATATCCATAAGGTTTATAGGCTTTGTTCTGTTGAGCTTGCGTCTTAGCTCAACATACTCTTCATAAGCCTTCTGAAGCAGCTCATCTTCGAACTTCACATCGTCGATCGTTGTCAGGAACGTCGTGTGTCGGCAGTGATCCGACCAGTATGTGTCTATCATCTTGATCTCTGTGATAGTGGGATCTCTGTCCTCGCTTCTGAAATAATTCTGACAGAATTTCAGATCGTCGAGATCCATAGCAAGACCCTTCTGACTGAGGAAATCCTCAAGTCCCGCTTCGTCAAGTGCGTTGAAGCCGTCAAGCGTGTCTACCTGCGTCGGGATATCGTACTTTGAAACGAGGGTCTCGGCTTTTTCGAGAGAAGCCTCTCTGCATTCAACGGGGTTGATGACGTACTTTTTGATCTGCTCGATATCATCGTTTGTAAGCTCGCCGTAAAGCAGGTATACCTTAGCGCATCTGATGAGCGGACGCTCACCCTGCGAGATGATCTGAATACACTGCGCTGCGGAATCGGCGCGCTGATCGAACTGACCCGGAAGAGGCTCGACAGCGAACACGACTGCGCCCTCGCTGTCTGTCAGCTCCTCGGAAACTATGTCGAGCTGCGGCTCCGAGAAAACCGTCTTTACCGCATAATCAAAAAGCTCACGCTCGATATTGTCCGCATCGTAGCGGTTGAAGATCCTTATTTTTTCAAGGCGTGTAATGCCGAGAAGTGTCCTGAGATCGCTGCACAGCGAATTTGCCTCGTGCGCAAGCTCCGCCTTCTTTTCAACAAAAATTCTGTAAACCAAAAGTATTGCCTCCCCTTATTTCGTTGGGATATTTAAAGTGTAGAGTTATTTAAAAGTTTGGAATGTGGTGATTGAAACACGTAAATACGCACAGCCTTTCCGACACCAATCATTCTTCACTATTCGCTTTTCATTAAGCGAAGCGCCGCTGCGTTTCTTATTTATTCAACGCCAGAAGTGCCCTCTGCCCTATGTCGCTGCGGCAGTAAGCGTTTTCGAAAGTGATGTTCTTCGAAGCCTTGTAAGCGTCGTCTATCGCCTCTCTGAGAGTATCGGCAGAAGCAACTACGTTGAGCACTCTGCCGCCGTTTGTGAGCAGCTTTCCGTTTTCAAGCTTTGCGCCCGCAATGTAGAAATCTGCGTTGTCGGCAAGCTGACCGATTGTGATCTCAAAGCCCTTGTCGTACTTCTTCGGATAACCGTTTGAAGCAAGCACCACGCAGCATGCGCTCCTGTCTGCAAACTTTACCTCGACCTCGGAAAGTCTCTCCTCTGCTACAGCCTGCATGATCTCGAGAAGATCGCTTTCAAGCAGCGGAAGGACTACCTGTGTCTCGGGATCGCCGAAACGGCAGTTGTACTCGATCACCTTGGGGCCGTTCTCCGTTATCATAAGTCCGAAGTAAAGGCAGCCCTTGAACGTTCTGCCGAGCTTGTTCATAGCGTTCATCGTCGGCAGGAAGATCTTTTCCATGCACTCGTCCGCTACGTCCTTTGTATAGTACGGATTGGGAGCTATCGTTCCCATGCCGCCTGTATTGAGACCCTTATCGCCGTCAAGCGCACGCTTGTGATCCATACTCGACACCATCGGAACGACCGTCTTTCCGTCCGTGAAAGACAGCACGGAGACCTCGGGACCTGTCAGGAACTCCTCGATAACGACTCTTGATCCGCTCTCACCGAAGACCTTGTCCTCCATCATCGAGCGGACAGCCGCCTTTGCGTCGTCTCTTGTCTCTGCGATAATAACGCCCTTGCCGAGCGCAAGACCGTCTGCTTTGATAACTGTCGGGATCGGAGCATCTTCAAGATATGCGAGAGCTTTTTCCATATCGTCGAAGACTTCATACCGAGCCGTTGGGATTCCGAATTCCTTCATCATATTTTTCGAGAACACCTTGCTGCCCTCGATTATCGCAGCGTTTGCTCTCGGTCCGAAGCAAGGGATACCGAGCTTTTCAAGCTCGTCAACGCAGCCGAGCACGAGCGGATCGTCGGGAGCAACTACCGCAAAGTCAACGGGATTGTTCTTCGCAAACTCAACGATTGCGGGGATATCTGTTGCGCCGATACCTACGCACTCAGCGTCCTGAGCGATACCGCCGTTTCCGGGCAACGCCCAGATTTTCTCGCACTTTTCGCTCTTTTTAAGGGCCTTGATAATAGCGTGCTCGCGTCCGCCGCCGCCTACTACCATAATTTTCATGGGAAATCTCCTCCTGTTTACGCAAATTAAAAAACGGCAAAACCGCACAGATACAGATCGCCCGATTTTATAAAAACGAGTAACCGTACCTGTACGGTGAATATTTATTAGTGATGGAACAATCTCATCTTCGTGAAGACCATCGCCATATCGTACTTGTTGCATGCCTCGATCACGTTGTCATCTCTGATCGAGCCGCCCGGCTGTGCGATATAGGAAACGCCGCTTCTTCTTGCACGCTCGATGTTGTCACCGAATGGGAAGAATGCATCACTGCCGAGTGCAACGCCCGTGATCTTCGAGAGATATTCCTTCTTCTCCTCTCTTGTCAGCGGCTCGGGACGTGTCTTGAAGTACTGCTGCCATACGCCGTCACCGAGTACGTCCTCATCGTCGTCGGAAATATAAACGTCGATAACGTTGTCACGGTCGGGTCTGCCGAGCGTATCGAGGAAGGGAAGGTTCAGAACCTTGTCATGCTGGCGAAGGTGCCAGATATCAGCCTTATTTCCCGCAAGGCGTGTGCAGTGAATCCTTGACTGCTGACCTGCGCCTACACCGATAGCCTGACCGTCAACGGCAAAGCATACGGAGTTTGACTGTGTATATTTGAGTGTGATAAGAGCGATGATGAGATCGATCTTCGACTCGTCGGGAATGCTCTTGTTGTTCGTTACGATATTTTCAAGAAGCTCGTTGTTGATCTTGAACTCGTTTCTGCCCTGCTCGAATGTGATGCCGTATACCTGCTTGTGCTCTACGGGATCGGGCTTGTAGTTCTCGTCGATCTTAACGATATTGTAGTTGCCCTTCTTCTTCGACTTGAGGATCTCAAGAGCTTCATCCGTATAACCGGGAGCGATGATACCGTCCGATACCTCGCGCTTGATAAGCATTGCCGTAGTTACGTCGCAGACATCGGAAAGTGCGATCCAGTCGCCGAAGGAAGACATTCTGTCGGTTCCTCTTGCACGGGCATAAGCGCATGCGAGCGGGGATTCATCAAGACCTTCGATATCGTCTACGAAGCAAGCCTTCTTGAGCTTGTCGGAGAGCTTTCTTCCGACAGCCGCAGATGTCGGGGAAACGTGCTTGAAGCTCGTAGCGGCGCAAAGTCCCGTTGCTTCCTTGATCTCCTTGACGAGCTGATAGCTGTTGAAGGCGTCGAGAAAATTGATGTATCCGGGCTTGCCGTTGAGAATCTCGATCGGAAGCTCGCTGCCGTCGTGCATAAAGATCTTTGACGGCTTCTGGTTAGGGTTGCAGCCGTATTTCAGTTCAAATTCTTTCATTTGGAATCTTCCCTTCTGTTTTTTCACCGTATTGATCACTGTAATTTCTGTTTATTCGATAAGCGTTGACATCTACGAGCTGAGGCTTGGACTGCGACTGTGGCCGCTGATACTCGCGCACAAAATGAAAGCCTGTTTTCTCGATAACCCGGTTGCTCGCGAAATTATCCTTGAGCGCCTCGATGTACAGCGTTTTGAAGCCCTCTTCGAAGAGATACTTCACAACAGCCCTGCACGCCTCGGTCATATAACCGCAGTTCTGATGCTTTTCCGCAAGGAGATATCCAAGCTCGGGCTCTCCCTCATGGTACGACACCACATCGATCATACCGATCAGCTCGCCCGTCTCTTTAAGCTCGATTGCCCAGCGGTAACAGCTCAGGTTTTCATAATCATCGACACAGTACTTTATAAACGCAACAGTCTCCGCAATGCTCTTGTGAGCATGCCATGTCACATAGCGGGCGATGTTCTCGCTGCTCGTTATGTTATGGTAGAAGTCCTCAGCGTCGTCCTCGTAAATGTGCCGAAGCAGCAGTCTTTCCGTTTCAAGCTCGCGCAATTGTATCACACCTTCAGATCGGATTTTATCTCGCCTTTGTAAAGTCTGTCAAGTACGGGCTTCGCTTCATTTGCAATGAATTCGTTGACCTGCGAAACGCTTCTGCCGACATAGAGGATCGGATCAAGCTCGCTTACGATCTCTTCCTTTGTCACAGGGAATGCGGGATCGTCTGCGATTCTGTCGATCAGATCGTTTACGCCGTCTTCACGCTTGACTCTTGCAGCCGCAGCGTGGCTGTGCTGACGAAGCAGCTCGTGAAGCTCCTGGCGGTTGCCGCCGTTCTTAACGGCCTTCATCATGATATTCTCCGTTGCCATGAACGGAAGCTTCTCCATAACACGGCGTGTAATTACCTTATCGTTTACAACGAGGTCGCTCGTAATGTTGATATATATATTGAGGATCGAATCTACTGCGAGGAATGCCTCTGCAACCGAGATCCTCTTGTTGGCGCTGTCATCGAGAGTTCTCTCGAACCACTGAGTGCCTGCCGTAAGCGCAGGGTTGATGGAATCCACAATCACGTAGCGTGCAAGAGAGGAAATTCTCTCGCTTCTCATCGGGTTGCGCTTGTAAGGCATTGCGCTTGACCCGATCTGCTTCTTCTCGAACGGCTCCTCCATCTCCTCGAACGACTGGAGAATTCTCAGGTCGTTTGAGAACTTGTAAGCGCTCTGAGCGATGCCCGAAAGCACGCCGAGGAAGTATGCGTCCGTCTTTCTCGAATATGTCTGACCCGAAACGGCTACTACCTTATCAAAGCCGAGGTCCTTTGCGATAAGATCTTCAACGAGCTTGACCTTCGACTCGTCGCCGCCGAAAAGCTCCATAAAGCTTGCCTGCGTACCTGTTGTGCCCTTCGATCCGAGGAGCTTCAGGTTGGAAAGCTGATATTCAAGATTTTCGATATCCGAGATGAGTTCATACATCCAGAGAGTCGCGCGCTTACCTACCGTTGTGAGCTGAGCAGGCTGAAGATGCGTATAAGCAAGACAGGGCTGCGCCTTATACTTATCGGCAAACTCGGACAGGTTCTTGATGACCTGAGCGCATTTTTTAAGCACGATCTCTGAAGCCTCTTTGAGAATGATAACGTCCGTGTTGTCGCCGACGTAGCATGAGGTCGCTCCGAGGTGGATTATAGCCTCCGCCTTCGGGCACTGCTTTCCGTAAGCGTAAACGTGCGACATAACATCGTGGCGGACTTCCTTTTCTCTCGCCTCGGCAGTCTCGAAATCAACGATATCTCTGTATGCTTCAAGCTCGGCGATCTGTTCGTCGGTGATATTAAGACCCGCTGTCTTCTCTGCCTTTGCAAGCGCGATCCAGAGCTTGTGCCATGTTGTAAACTTAAACTGCTCGGAGAAAATATACTGCATCTCCTCGCTCGCATATCTTGTCGAAAACGGTGAAATGTAGCGTTCCTTGTCTGACATTATTTTCTGTCCTTTCCCTTTTGGATAGTGTGTTTGGATAGTGTGAAGTGACCGATATAACACCTTCACACAAGTTCATCAGTTATATTTATTAATCATTCTGTTCTCGATCTCGCCTGTTTCAAGATCGGTGAAACGAACGTAGATTGCGATCTTATTCTGCTCGTTGAGATTTGTCCAGATATCGTTCGTAAATTCGTCGATATCATTCGGAATATTGATCCTCTCCGGCTCACCCTGGAAAGTCGGGATCGGATTGCCGTCCGTCACATACGTATGAATGAAGTGACCGAGACCTGCGATCGCCGTGTAGGAGAATGTGTAGCGGCTGCACTGTGTGCCCTCTGCGTCTGCGCTTTTGAGAATGCTCATCTTGTACGTAAGTTCATCTGCGAATGTGAGCATTGCGCTGATGCGTGGAGTCCAGTTCGGACCGTCAGGCTCGAAGCAGCGGGTCTCAAGGGCTTCCTCGAAGGTCTTGCCTTCCTTTACAAAATCGTAGATAGTATCCGTCTGGTCGCCGTTTGTTGCGATCAGCTTGTTGTCGATCTTCCTGATGGGAGAGTAGATGATGAGCGAAGGATCTTCGACCTTGCTTGCGTCGTAAGGGTGAATGATGACCTCGTCGCCGTTCTCAACAAAGATCCTGTTGCGGCTGTTGTCGCTCCTGCCCATGATAAAATATGCGACTGCGGCCTTTTTGCCGTCCTGAGTCTTGCCGACAGCGATACCTCTGCCAACGTAAGGATTGCCGTTTATCAGTGTTCCGATATTTTCCGTCTGATATACGTTCATATCTGTAATGCCCCTCTCTGAGATTTTGTTATAAACTTAAAGATTATGTTTTATCGGGATTTGTCCCGGCGCCCAAAGATCACTTTATTCGGGCGCCTTTTGAAAAAACGTGACAAAAGCTAATCGATGCGCTCTATTTATTCTTCTGAAGCTGCGCGCTGACCTTCTCTACCGCCTGCGGGAGAATTATCCACTCGGCATTGACCATCACACGCTTTTGCAGCGTCTCGGGCGTGTCGCCGTCCTGAACCTCGACAGCCTTCTGCATAATGATCTCTCCGCCGTCGGGCACTTCGTTCACAAAATGGACAGTCGCTCCCGTTACCTTGACTCCGTAGTCAAGCGCCGCTTCGTGTACCTTCAATCCATAGAAGCCCTTGCCGCAGAACGACGGGATAAGCGACGGGTGAACGTTCACGATGCGCTTCGGATACTTTGAAGTGAAGCCCTCGCTGAGTATGCACATAAAGCCCGCAAGAACGATAAGTTCAATGTTATACTGTTTCAGATATTCACGGATCTTCTTTTCAAAGGCTTCCTGCGATCCGCACTCTTTTTTTGATACGACAACAGCGGGAATACCTGCCTTTTTCGCGCGTTCCAAAGCAAACGCGTCTTTATTGCTCGATACGACAAGTCTGATCTCGCCGCTGCTTATCACGCCGCTTTTCTGCTTGTCGATCAGCGCCTGCAGATTTGTGCCGCCGCCCGACACAAACACGGCTATATTGATTTTCTGGCCGCTCATTGCTTCCTCCGTTTTAATGAATTACTCTATTATAACGCCCTCGGAGCTTTCGATGACCTCACCCATAACGTAAGCGTCCTCGCCGTTTGCTCTGAGTATCTCAACAGCCTTATCGGCGTCTGCCTTATCTACGATAACGCTCATACCGACGCCCATATTGAAGGTGTTGAACATATCTCTTTCGGGGATATTGCCCGTCTTCATGATAAGTTCGAAGATCGGGAGGATCTTCAGCGCCGACTTGTCGATCTTTGCGGTATATCCCTCGGGAAGACTTCTCGGGATATTCTCGTAGAAGCCGCCGCCTGTGATGTGGGAGATCGACTTTACCTTTACCTCGTCAAGGAGTGCAAGGATCGGCTTTACATAGATCTTAGTCGGAGTAAGAAGCGTCTCGCCTACCGACTTGCCGCCAAGCTCGGCAACAGGGCTCTTTATATCTGCGCTTTCAACATCAAACACCTTGCGCACGAGTGAAAAGCCGTTTGAATGTACGCCGCTTGACGGGATAGCGATGATAGCGTCGCCCGCCTTGACAGTCGTCTTGTCGAGGATCCTCGACTTATCCACAACGCCTACCGAGAAGCCTGCGAGGTCGTATTCGTCCTCGGGGTAGAAGCCCGGCATTTCGGCAGTCTCACCGCCGATGAGTGCGCAGCCCGACTGTACGCAGCCCTCTGCAACGCCCTTTACTATAGCCTCGATCCTTTCGGGAACATTCTTTCCGCAGGCGATGTAATCGAGGAAGAACTGCGGCTTTGCTCCGCAGCAGATAATATCGTTTACACACATTGCAACGCAGTCGATGCCGACCGTGTCGTGTTTGTCCATCAGGAATGCGATCTTGAGCTTCGTTCCTACGCCGTCCGTACCCGAAACAAGAACGGGGCGTGTGATGTTTGTCATATCAAGCTCGAAAAGTCCGCCGAAACCGCCGATGTCGGATACGACTCCCGATGTCATAGTTTTTGCGATGTGGCTCTTCATCAGCTCTACCGCTCTGTAGCCGGCGGTAATGTCAACGCCTGCCGCCTTGTAGCTTTCACTGCAGCTCTTCATTATTCTTCTCCCTTTTTCTTGTTCTTTTTCTCGTCCTTCAGTTCCTGAGGGATCGGCTGTTCAAATCTGTTCTTTCTGCCCGTGGGTATCCTTGTCGGATAATTCTCGTCAAAGCAGGCAAGGCAGAAGCCCGTGCAGCTGCCGCCCTCGGCGATCTTCTCGACATCCTCGTATCTGAGATAGCCGAGAGTGTCCGCACCGATGATCTCGCAGATCTCTTCTATGCTGTGCTTACATGCGATGAGCTTATCCTTGGAGTCGATATCCACACCGTAGTAGCACGGCGCGATAAACGGCGGCGCACTCGATCTTACGTGAACTTCCGTAGCGCCCGCTTCTCTGATGAGGCGGACGATCCTTGCGCTCGTCGTGCCTCTGACGATCGAGTCGTCTACCATAACTACTCTCTTTCCCGAAACGACCTCTGCGATCGGATTGAGCTTAATTCTTACTTTATCTTCTCTCGACTTCTGACCGGGAGCGATAAAGGTTCTGCCGATGTACTTGTTCTTGATGAAGCCGATTCCATAAGGGATACCCGACTCCTTGGCGTAGCCGATAGCGGCGTCAAGACCCGAATCGGGCACTCCGATTACGACATCTGCCTCCACGGGGTGTGCTTTTGCGAGCAGCTCGCCTGCTCTTACTCTTGCGGCATGAACGCTCTTGCCGTCAACAACGGAGTCGGGTCTTGCAAAGTAGATATGCTCGAAGATACAGAGCGTCTGCTTAGCCTTTCCGCAGTGATCCGTGATAGAGCGGATACCGTCCTCGCTGAACACAACGATCTCGCCCGGGAGTATATCCTTCTCAAACTTTGCGCCTACAGCGTCGAGCGCGCAGGTCTCGGAAGCAACGATATATCTTCCGTCCTCCGTCCTGCCGTAGCAAAGCGGACGGAAGCCCTGCGGGTCGCGGGCCGCGATCAGCTTTGAGGGTGACATAACAACGAGCGAATATGCGCCGTCGAGACGGTTCATAGCTCTGTTGACAGCCTCCTCGATCGAGGGACAGTTAAGTCTCTCCTTTGTGATGAGGTACGGAATGACCTCCGTGTCACTCGTAGTGTGGAAGATCGAGCCCTGAAGCTCCAGCTCCTCGCGAAGCTCCGTGGAGTTTACAAGGTTTCCGTTACAGGCGAGCGCCATTCTGCCTTTAACGTGATTTACAACGATCGGCTGAACATTTGCGCGGTCGTTGTTGCCTGTTGTGCCGTAGCGGACGTGACCTACCGCCATATTTCCGTGGCCGAGCTTTGTCAGAACGTCATGCTTGAATACATCGTTGACGAGACCGAGATCCTTATAGCAGGTTATCACACCGTCGTTGTTTATGGCGATGCCGCAGCCCTCCTGACCTCTGTGCTGGAGAGCGAAAAGTCCGTAGTAGACTGTCGAGGCAACATCCGATGTCTCCGTGCTGAAAACGCCGAAGACGCCGCACTCCTCGTGTATTTTTCCGGGTTCTCTATTCATAATCCTATCAGTTCTCCCTTTAAAAAATTTCCAAAGCGTGCTGAATTATCCGCATATAAAAGTGTTGAAATAAACTCAAGCGCCGTACCTGAATACACAGGTACGGTCGTTTGCGTTTAGTGTTTATTATTCACCGAGAAGGCGCTTCATTACCTCTTTGTAAGCGTCCTCTGCGCCGCCCATATCACGGCGAAAGCGATCCTTGTCAAGCTTCTCGTTTGTCTTCGAATCCCAGAAGCGGCAGGTATCGGGAGATATCTCATCGGCAAGAACGATAGTTCCGTCGGGGAGCTTGCCAAACTCAAGCTTGAAGTCGATCAGCTCAATGTTTACTTCCTTGAGGTACTCTGTGAGAACTTCGTTTACCTTGAAAGCATACTTAGCAATCGTTGCGAGCTCTTCGTCTGTTGCCCAGCCCATAGCGAGGATATGATACTCGTTTACCATCGGGTCGCCGAGATCATCATCTTTATAGCAGTACTCAAGAACAGTTCTGCCGAGCTTAACGCCCTCTTCTACGCCGAGTCTCTTGGAAAGCGAGCCTGCAACGATGTTGCGCACGATTACCTCAAGAGGCACGATCGAGACCTTCTTAACTACAGTCTCTCTGTCGTTGAGCTCCTCAACGTAATGAGTGGGAATGCCCTCTTTCTCAAGCATTCTCATCAGGTGGTTCGTTACTCTGTTGTTGATAACGCCCTTGCCTGCAATCGTGCCCTTCTTGAGACCGTTGTTAGCCGTTGCGTCATCCTTATAGGAAACGATGCAATAGTTTTCGTCGTCTGTGGCAAAAACCTTCTTAGCCTTACCCTCGTACATCTGAACTGTCTTTTCCATAACAAATTCCTCCATTTTGTGAGTTCGGAGCTTAAAACTCCCGACTATAAAGTTTTTATGTAAATATAGTATTGTTGGCTTACTTGTTGTACTTCTCCGAAACGGCCTTATCCTTTGCAAGGACAGACTCGGCATTCTTCGCTCTGACATCTTCAAGCTTCTTTGCAAGCTCATCGTCAGATACAGCGAGGATCTCTACAGCGAGCAAAGCTGCGTTTGCGGCGCCGTCGATAGCTACCGTAGCAACGGGAATGCCCGAGGGCATCTGAACTGTAGATAAAAGTGCGTCAAGTCCGTCGAGCGTTGACGACTTAACGGGTATGCCTATAACGGGAAGAGTGGTGTTTGCAGCGATCGCGCCCGCAAGATGAGCCGCCTTGCCCGCAGCGCAGATCAGTGCGCCGAAGCCGTTTGCTCTTGCGTTGACAGCGAAATCTCTTGCCTCAACAGGCGTTCTGTGCGCCGAAAAAACGTGGACCTCACAGGGTACGCCGTACTCGCCGAGAGTTGTGATAGCTTTCTCGACAACAGGCAGATCGCTGTCGCTGCCCATGATAACAGCAACCTTTTTCATACTGATTATCGACCTCCGAATCCGGTAAAATACTCCGGAAGAATTTATACCGCTTATCAAAGCAGTATAAGATGAAACGGCTGCCGCCGCTCACTCCGAAATAATTTTATCATTCAGAATTACATTTGTCAACGCTTTTTCGGAACTTAGCGAAATTTCGCATAAGTACACATATTTGAGCGGATTATACAACAATTTTTCTGCACCGTCTGCCATCACAGAGACAGGCCGCAGAGAAGTCGATCGAATTATAGAAATGCTTGTAATTTCGTAAGGCGCGAGTTTGCGTAAATGCCTGCGGGCACTGCCCGATATTGACTTTATTGCCGTTTCTTGGTATAATTAAAGTGATTAGATATATCAATTACAATATTCCAATAAAAAGGACGGTGGTTTTTTTGAGGAAGCTCACATTTACGCTTTCCACCATAAATGCTGTTTTAAATCTTATGGTCATCGGGATATTTATGCCCGGGCTTGTTATAACTCTGTACGGCTCAAACGGCGGCGCACTGCTCCACGGCAGCAAGTGGTTCTATGCGATATACGCTCTGATTCCCGTGCTGATCTCGGGAATTTTCCTTATCGTTCAGCCGAAAAAAAGCGGCGAGGACAGCGATCAAAGCGCGATAGACGAATTTCTCTCGGGAAAAAGCCGCAAAAGTGACAACATAGATATGCTCTGCACCTGGTTCTTCGCCGTGATAAGCTGGGTCATGACGGGACTTGCGCTCAACGATATAGAAAACATCGGAGTGATACTCCCGTCCATCATCGTTGTTATGCTCAGCGCATTCATAATTTTCACTTCCTCGCTTTCCGGCAGCGGCGAAAAAGCGCAGATCTGCGGCGTTGACGTAAAGTGGCTTACCGGAAAGACCGAAGCGATCAAACGCACAAAGCGTCTGTCTATGCTTCTCGGCGTCATGTCGGGAATGGTCGGCGTGTGCCTTGCGGCGTGGTCGCTCGTTATCAACAACAACATACCGAACTGTATAGCGGTACTCGAGCTTCTCGTCATCGCATTTATGATACCTCTGCTGTACTCCCGCAAAGCGGGAAAAAACAGCGAAAACAACTGACCGCATATAACACACAGCCCCGAAGGATTGATACGATCCCTCGGGGTTTTTAATCTCCTTATATTCCTACTACTTTTACTCCGCTTTTTTTCAGAAGCTCAATATAGTCGTATTCAAAAACGCCTATGATCTCCCCCGGAGCAACTATAGGTATTCCCGGCGGATATGCGTAAACGTATTTTCGGCTGATAAAGCGTCCGCTTGATGCCTGTTCGCGTGTAATGACCGTATCGGGAAGATTATCGAGCTCCGAGTTTGTCAGTCTCAGCCGCATGGGTTTCGGAAGAGAAGGAAATGCCGCAGGGCGCTTGACCTGAGTTATATCATTATCTGTTTCAAGCAGCGCC
>ONIC01000156.1 GCA_900317815.1 uncultured Eubacteriales bacterium
ACGTCCGCAGGCAATTCCGCTGTCAGGTATTGCGGATCGATAGTTTCTCTCCGCAAGAGTGACTGCCCACTAAAATTATACACTTACTGCGGCTTGCAGGCAAGCGCTTGCAGGCATATACGCGAACTTGGTTTTTAAATCTTGATGCTTTGATAGCTGCTGCGCACGAAACTTTGCGGTGACACACGAAAAAGGCGTAAAGCATATTGATTATCCGGCTCAAACAAAATGCCCGCCTGACAAAAAACTGCCGGCGGGCTTGTATTGTTTATTTGTGAGATCAGATAGAGATCGTGTGAGCGATCTCGTAGAGGTTCTTATCGAAAACTCTCTCCATATTGAGTGCTTCCGTAATATCGAAATCTACGATCTTTCCGTTCTGCATTGCAACTACTCTGTTGCCGGTGCCCTGCTCAAGGAGGTCTACTGCCTTGTAACCCATTTCGGAAGCTACAACTCTGTCACGCAGCGTAGGCGATCCGCCTCTCTGAACGTGGCCGAGGATAGTTGCTCTCGACTCGATGCCCGTTCTCATCTGAATGTACTTGGAGATCTCGTTTACCTTGCCTACGCCCTCTGCTACAACGATGATGAAGTGCTTCTTGCCTGTGCTCTTGTTGTTGAGGATCCTTGCGATAACGTCACGCTCGAGGTCATATTCTACCTCGGGAACAAGGATCGCCGTAGCGCCGACCGAGATACCTGTCTGGAGAGCGATATCTCCGCAGCGTCTGCCCATGACCTCGACTACCGAGCAGCGGTCGTGGCTCTGCGCCGTATCTCTGATCTTATCGACCATTTCCATAGCTGTGTTCATGGCTGTATCGAAACCGATCGTATATTCCGAGCAGGCAACATCGTTGTCGATCGTACCGGGGATGCCTACGCAGGGGATACCCTCGTTTGTAAGATCTCTTGCGCCTCTGAACGAACCGTCACCGCCGATAACTACAACGCCGGTAACTCCGAGCTGACGGCAGTAATCCGCCGCTTTTTTAACACCCTCGGGAGTATTGTACTCCTTGCTTCTTGCCGTATAAAGAACAGTACCGCCTCTGTGGATAATGTCCGAAACAGAGCGAAGATTAAGCTCCTTGACGTCGCCTGTGAGAAGTCCGTTGTAACCTCTGCTCACGCCGTAGACCTTCAGGCCCTTAGCTATACCGGATCTGACAACGGCTCTGACTGCAGCGTTCATTCCGGGCGCATCACCGCCGCTTGTAAGTACTGCAATAGCCTTCTGTTCCATAATAATCCTCCTATTCAATTCCGATCGAAATTATTTATTAAAATCATTTGATCCTGATAATTATTATCGGAAAATGCGCCGCCTGACAATATAAACGGACGCACCTTCTCCAACATTATAATATTAGCAGATATTCCCTCGTTTGTCAATGGTGAGATACCACTCAAAAAGCGTAAAATTATCGACCGTCCGCCGAGCATCATTCAAATCCCGACAAAATTTTAAATTTGCGCCGCCGTATCCTTCCTTCACAGCGCCGCTGCACATTATTTCGGATATATCAGGCAGACGGCGTGCGCCGCAATGCCCTCCTCACGCCCCGTAAATCCGAGACGCTCCTCCGTTGTGGCCTTGATATTCACACAGTCGGGATCGATTTCGCAGGCTTTTGCGATGATCTTTTTCATATCTGTGATATAAGGCTTGAGCTTCGGCTTCTGCGCAATAACGGTAGCGTCGATATTTGAGATGAGGTAACCTTTTTCTTTTACAGACGCACATACAGCCCGCAAAAGCTCTATGCTGTCTGCGCCCTCGTATTCGGGATCGGTGTCGGGGAACATACCGCCGATATCTCCGAGCGCCGCTGCGCCGAGCAAAGCGTCCATTACGGCGTGCGTCAGAACGTCTGCGTCAGAATGACCGACAAGACCGCGCGTATACGGGATATCTACGCCGCCGATAACGAGCCGTCTGTCCTCTCCGAGCTTATGTACGTCATAACCGTGTCCTACTCTGAACATATTCATCAACCTTTCATTCGCCCGCAAGAATAGCCTCCGCTGCGGGGATATCCTCGGGAGTCGTTATCTTTATATTTTTGTAATCTCCGGGCGTTATGTGAACCGTCCCGCCGTCAAGCTCGACCATGCTGCAGTCGTCTGTGCATACGATCCCGCTTTTCTCCGCATTCTCGTAAGCCTGCAGATAAACGCTCTTCACAAACACCTGAGGAGTCTGTATCGCAAAAAGCTCGTCCCTCGGCAAGGTTTCGACCACTACCCCGTCCCACACTTTTTTTATGGTATCCTTGACAGGGACTCCGAGAGTTGAACATCCGAACTCGTATCCGTTCGCTACGACCTGCTCGATGAGTTTCTCTGTAATAAACGGGCGTGCTCCGTCGTGTACGGCGATGATCTGCGAACGCTCATCGGCAGCATCCACACCGTTTTTGACCGATATCTGACGTTCCTCACCGCCCTTTGCAAAACGCAGCGGCTTTTTAAGGCCGAGCCGTCCGAGCAGTTCCCTGAAATCATCTGTCATAGCTTCGGGGCACACAACGATGATCTCATCGGTCACGCTGTCTCTTTCAAAAGCAAGCACGCTTCTCTCGAGCACAGTCATACCGCCTATTGTCAGAAACTGCTTGCTGCTGCCCGCAGACAGACCCATTCTTCTTGAAGCTCCCGCCGCGCAGATAACTACGGAAACATACTTTTCATTATACATATATTCTCACACTTTCCATAACTGAATTATTTCACTAAAGTTGAAAACAGATTTGCCAAATAATCTACGCCTGCCACGCATATATATATGAGTACCAGAAATCCGATTATTGAAACTATCCTTATAGCGCGCGCTTTTCCCTCGGGCATTTCCTCCCACTCGGGGGCGCTGTCGGGAAGCTGTGAGTACCATTCCGGCTTTTCAAGAAGTCCGTTTTCGGAAAGTACCGCTATCGCCGTTTTCAAGAATGAAAGCGGTACAAGATAAGCAACGTCACCCTGTATCTTCCCTACAGACGGTGAATAACCCGATCTGTCCTGCACCGAGTAAGGTATCTCCGCATTTATAAGACACTGCTCCGCTTCGCCTCTTTTTTCACTTGAAACGCAGATAACTTCTATCGGCGCATTGCTGTCAAGCTTTTTTGAAAAGCGCTTTCCGCACTCACATTTTTCGTTTTCGGTAAAGTATATTTTCTTGCAGTCTGAACAGTATTTCATATTGACCTCCGTGCTTATCACTTTCCGCTGCTGCCGAAGCCGCCGTTTCTGACAGCGCTGACATCGTCTCCCTCGGCTATCCCGAACGGCAGCAGTACGCCCTGACATATCGCGTCGCCGACGCCTGCGCTGAGAGTCTTTCCCATAACGCCGTCATTGACGAGCTTCACCATAATATGACCCTCGTTGTCGGAAAAATAGTAGTCCTGATCTATTATCCCGACCGTATTTGCAAGGCGGACTCCCGTTTTGAAGCCGTGACCCGAACGCGGATATATGCTCAGTACCCAGCCCTCGTTCATCTTGCATCTTATACCTGTAGGCACTACGACCGAATCGCCCTTTTTCAGAGAAAAATCTATTGTTGAAAAGAAGTCGTACCCTGCCGAGCCCTTTGTAGCGCGGCGGGGAAGTCTGATCTCCTCGTACGCCGTTATTATCTCATCCGTATTGAGCGTCAGCCCGAGATCGCTGCACGAGCGTCTGAACACCTCGAAGCTGACTTTTTCAAATCTTGCAACAGTTTCCATATTTCACATCTCCATTCTGAAAGACCTCACAGCAGCGGGACCGCCTGCTTTGCACCGGACAGGTTCGCTGTATGCCATAAAACATTTTACCACATATACTCCGCAAGTACAACCTGACCGCTATTATTTTCGCTGAAAAAACGATCTGCCTTTCCTGCCGCCGCAGAAGAAATATCGTCAGCTTTCCCAATTACTTGCTGCAAATCACGCATATATCTTATATTATGAACTTTGACAAATAATCCCGCTTATGGTATTATTTATACGATCAACATTACGGAGGTTTTAATCCATGCGAAAAATTCTCGCTGTGTGGGCGGCAAAGCTCGCTGCCACGGGCGCTCGGATGCTCGGCAAGAACGGCAGCTCCACACCCGGAACGATAGCGCTCAAGATCTGCCCCGATATTCTGGAGCGTCTTTCGGGCGATATCGAAAAGGACATTGTAGCCGTCTGGGGCACTAACGGCAAAACCACCACGAACAATATGATACTGACCGTGCTCGAAAATCAGGGGAGCACCGTTGTCTGCAACAAAGTCGGCTCGAATATGCTTTCGGGCGTTGTTGCGGCATTCATCAACTACGCAACGCTCTCGGGAAAGGTGAAAGCGGACTACGCCTGCCTTGAAATGGATGAGGCATATGCGCGTATCATACTCAGATATATCACGCCGACAAAGATCGTCATCACAAATCTTTTCAGAGATCAGATGGATCGCTACGGCGAGATCGACACTACCATAGAATACATCAAGGAAGCCCTCGGAAAAGCTGAGGACTCGCTGCTCGTATTAAACGGAGATGATCCCCTGACCGCTTCTCTCGGTCTCGATCACAAAAACACCGTGTATTACGGGATCTCGGAAAACCTCGGACTCAACCTCAACGAAACGCGCGAGGGACGTTATTGCAGAGTGTGCGGAACGGAGCTCCGTTATGATTTCTATCAGTACGGTCAGCTCGGCAGGTACTCCTGTCCGAAATGCGGCTTCAAGCGTCCGACTCCGCAGTATGACGGCAGCAGGATCACCTCTGACGACTACGTATCCTTCGATGTCGGCAGCACTCACATTGACCTCCCCTGCAAGGGCATTTACAACATTTACAACGCTCTTGCGGCGTATGCCTTTGCCGACAAATGCGGTATCCCGAGCGAAAAGATCAAGGAAGGTCTTGAGCGCTACAAGGGACAGTCGGGGCGTATGGAGGAATTTACGATCAAAGGCAAGCTCGTTGTTTTCAACCTTGCAAAAAATCCCGCCAGCTTCAATCGAAGCATAAGCAACGTTCTGGCTGAGAAGCGCACAAAGGATGTCGTTATCGGAATAAACGACAACGACCCCGACGGCAACGATGTTTCATGGCTCTGGGACGTTGACTTCGAGCAGCTCAGAGACAGCTCAGTCAAAAGCTGCACTACGACCGGTATCCGCGCAAAGGATATGACCGTCCGACTTAAATACTGCGATATCCCGCTCGACACGATCACGACGAGCGAGAACGTCAGAGACGCGATCATGAACGCTGTAAACGGCAGCGGAGAGCGTGTCTATATCGTCGTGAACTACACGCTCCTTTTCTCCACCAAGAAGATACTTCAGGAGCTTGAAGAAGAATACAGGGAGGGCGAATAATATGAAACTTAAAATTGCTCACCTTTACCCGGATCTGCTCAACCTTTACGGCGATATCGGAAACATCACGACCGTTACAAAGCGCTGTCAGTGGCGCGGCATCGAAGTCGAGACAGATTCGATCTACGGAAACGAAAAGATTCACTTCACCGATTACGATCTCGTCTTCCTCGGAGGAGGTTCCGACAGAGAGCAGCTTCTTGTGCGTGATAAGCTGATGAATATGAAGTCGGAGCTTACATCTTACGTCAATGACGGCGGCGTTCTTGTTGCAGTCTGCGGCGGCTACCAGCTTCTCGGCAGCTACTACAAGCTGAAGAACGAGACTATCAAAGGTCTTGAGATACTCAACATTCAGACAGAGATCGGTGAGAACAGACTCATCGGCGACGTTGTTATAAAGAATGACGATTTCGGAACGATCGTAGGCTTTGAAAATCACGGGGGACGGACATTTATCAATGACCACACGCCGCTCGGCAAGGTTCTCCACGGTCACGGCAACAACGGCAAGGACGGCGCAGAGGGCGTCATCTACAAAAACGTCATCGCAACATACCTTCACGGCTCTCTCCTTCCGAAAAACCCCGTACTGTGCGACCACATAATCAGGCTGATGCTCGAACAGCGTGGTCTTCCCACGGAGCTTTCCCCTATCGACGACAAGGAAGAGCTTACGGCTCACAAATACATCGTGGACAGATTTACAAAATAACAGCAGTACAAGAAACACCCTGTATCGATGCGGTACAGGGTGTGATTTTATATTTATATCAGATCGTTGTCGTTCTCGGCAGCTTGATATTCTTCCACGATTTCAGGTTGCACTGACCGTAGTCATTGAAACCTGTCGCAACGACCGAGCCGTTCCATTTCAGACCGACAGTCGAGCGGTAGTATGTGTAGATCTCCATGACATTGTCCCAGCCGCGCGTATTGCACTGACCGTGTTCATTGCTGCCGCAGGCTACTACTGTGCCGTCGGCGTGAAGTCCTACAGTGTGATCGGAGCTTGCGTAGATAGATGTGATATTTCTCCACGCCTTGACCTCGCACTGACCGTACTGGTTGTTGCCCGTCGCAAGAACCATTCCGTTGGCGACAAGACCAACCGTATGAACGTAGCTCGTGCAGATTGCAGAAACTTTCGTCCACATACGGACGTCACACTGACCGTACTGATTGTCACCGCAGGCTACTACCGTACCGTCAACACGCAGACCGACCGTATGGTTCCGGGATGCGGAGATAGCGATGATCTTCGTCCAGTCTCCGACATTGCACTGACCGTATGTGTTGTCACCGACAGCGGAAACTGTACCGTTTGCGTGAAGCGCTACCGTATGAGAAGCGCCAATGCTGATCGCCGTTACATTTCTCCACCTGCGCACCTCACACTGACCGAACTGATTGTCGCCCGTTGCAACGACCGATCCGTCATTTTTAAGTCCGACCGTGTAATTCTCGCCCGTATAGATCGCACCGACATTGCGCCAAGACGCCGTGTCACATTCGCCGTACTGGTTGCTGCCGACAGCTACTACTGTTCCGTCTGCAAGAAGACCGACTATGTGACGTGACAGCGCGTGCTCGCCTCCGACTGCGATCGAAGCCAGATTACTCCACGATTTCATAGTTGAAAGATCGCTCTTGAGATACTTCTTGACCTCGTCAAACTGCTTGCCGAAATCAATCTTTTCCTTTGATATCGGAGCGAACGGATACATTCTGATACCGCCCGAAAGCGACAGATCGCCGTTCTGCTTGATGCCCATTATATAAAGATAGTTGATAGCTATACTGCTTGTTTTCATCGTCAAGGACAGCGGGAACATACCGTCATCCTGAGACACAGGCGCTTTTATGACAACATCGCCCGCCGCACGGGGCTTTCTGTTCGGAGAATACGCCCTGCTCGAAGGAGCGGTATAAACTCCGGGCGCCTGATATCCCGTTACGGGCGCAGGCGGAAGACCCGTCGCAGGCGCAGGATACATTCCTCCGGGACCTGTCGGTGCCACAGGAGCCGCGGGGAACTGCTGCGGCGCAAACGCCACCGGAGCAACACTCGCTGCAGGCGCGTTTTCGAGCCTGTACATAAATCCGTCGATCGTCTTGCAGCGCTTCTTGTAGTTCGGCTGCAAAGCGTAAACAAGCGCATCTACTACATTCGGAGGAACGACTGCCGAATTTCTCATAGCTTGAAGCTGCGGGAAATTCTCATAAACGTCGTAGCTCTTTGCCTCGGGAGGGATCTCGCCCGTAAGCGCATCATAGATAGTTGCGGCAAGCGCATAAACATCCGTATAAGTGCCGTCAGTCTCGATCGAGATCTTCTGCTCGGGCGGCGAGAAGCCGGGAGTAAACGCCGACTCGACAAGCGCCGAGCTTTGCGTAGTTCTTGCGAGACCGAAGTCTATAAGCACAAACTCCTCGGAATACTCATGCGCACGGCGGATCATGATATTCTGCGGCTTGATGTCTCTGTGCAGAAGTCCCTCTCTGTGAAGCGAGGCGAGGCACTGCATCAGCGGCTTCATTTTTGAATACAGATCGTACCATGTATATTTGCCGATCGAGCACACTCTGTCATGGAGCGTTTTGCCGTTGATGTACTCCGTGATGATGTATGCCGTGTTGTTCTCGAATATATAATCGTATACCTTTACGATGTTTGTGAATTTTTCGCCCTTTGAAAGGCTGAGACACTCCTTTTGAGTTTTGAATACGATCTCCTCAAGTGAAACCATCTCGGGATCATAAATGACCTTCAGAGGATTTTCAACAGATTTATCGGTGCAGTCACGCTCAAAAATTCCGCTGTAAAACGTCTCTTTTATGACAACACGCTTCTCGAGCTTCATATCCCTTCCGACATACGTTATGCCGAAACCGCCCGTACCAATGCTGCGGCCGACAAGATAACGTCCGTCGCCGAGGAACGTTCCGGCAGGAAGCTCGTAATTCTCTGAAGTATGTACATTGTACTCTTTTCCGCATTTCGGACAATATGGTTGAAGAGCGTCAGTAATTTGTGCCATACAATGATAGCAATAAACCA
>ONIC01000054.1 GCA_900317815.1 uncultured Eubacteriales bacterium
ATCTCACCTGCGGAGTAGTCGCCGTTCGATATACCGACGTTCTGTATATCGAGCTTGAGCGGTATCATCTGCGCCTTTATCGGACAGAGGTAACCGTCTCGTATAGCTTGGATCATGCTGTACTCGTATGCCTTGTTGTCGAAGTACTCACCTAAGTTCTGCATATCTCCACGATCGGGCGTGGCGGTCACACCGAGTATATTTGCCTGCGGGAAATGCTCCAGAACACGCTGATATGTGTCCGATAAGCAGTGGTGAGCTTCGTCAACGATAATGTCTTGGAAATAGTCCTGTGGGAACTGTCCAAGCCGCCTTTCCTGCGCCATACTCTGAACAGAGCCGACCGTTACGGGCAGCAAACTATTCATGCTGTATGAATCGGCTTTTTCGAGCGCGCTGTCTATGCCCGTTGCGGCTTTGAGCTTGTCCGACGCCTGGTCGAGCAGCTCTCCCCTGTGCGCCATAATCAGTACTCGGTGTCCGAGCTTTACTTGATTTTCTGTGACTGCGGAGAAAACGACGGTCTTTCCGCAGTTGTGCGTGATGGTGAAATCATGCATTAAGTAGCGGTTGTCACCGTCAACGGTAAAACCTACATAATTTCCCTTATGTGACGGAATAACCGTAAAGCGTGTTCGCTGCGCCGCTTTGCCGTCTTTTCTGAAACTGAATCTGTGCTGCAAAACTCTGCACGGCAGTATCGAGCAATCGCCGTATATATGAAGCCTGAAAAAGTGTTCTCTGCCCTGATAACAGCCCGTAATGCTTGCCCCAAGACCTACGGAACGGCACATAAAAGCAAGGTCGGCAGCGAGAAGCGGTGAATGTGTTTTGAAATAGAAGCTGTCGTCTGCGACATAGCCGTCCTGATCTACAAGCCCCGCGATAGTCTCCAGACGCTCCGGCAAGGGAGCCGTCTTGTATTGGTGCGGTATGTGCTTAGTAGTGTTGGTTGCAGCAGCAAGTTTGTAATACTCGATCTGAGTATACAGATGTGAATTGCGGCTGCCCTTTTTGAGATCTTCAAACCGTTTATCGGAGAGCAGGATCCCCATAAAGTACGGCAGCACTCTCAGCGGCTCGTTCCTTGAATCTGGAAATTCGGAGATACAGCCGGAACGGATAAGCATATATTTTGGACGCTTTTCTTCGTTCCATGAAAGCCACTCCATAACGGTGACATCGGTCAATTTGTCGTTTCTGACAAGCGTTAATTTATGATCTCCCGTTACAAGAAAGCTTTCACCGTTTTCGGGAGTTACACGGTAAAGCAGGTCATAGCCTGTGTGTCTGCGGAGAACTGTGCGCGGCTTACCGTCTGCGCCAAGCAAGTGATCTCCTTTGGCAATATTCTCAACGGCTCGGACAGTGCCGTCCGCCATGAGCAACCGCTCGCCCACGGCATGACAGCCTGTCGGCAGGACGAGGAGCGTTTTCCTGAACCCCTCGTCCCAAGAGTTGAGAATCGCCTGTTTAGCTTCCTGTTGATAAGGTCTTAACATATACATCGGCGAATCTCCTTTCATCAAAACGGAAGATCGCCATCGGGATCATCGTTCTCAAAGTAGATCGGATTGTAGTCGATGTAGCGTTCAACGTCGTTCGCTTCACGCTCCTCGCCCGTCTTCTTGTCCTTGTATTTTCTCGGCTTAAAATGCGCTCTTCCGCGCTCACCTACGAGATTGTTCCAATCCATCTTCGAGCGTTCACCCGTCTTCTTGCGTCCAATGCAGCGGAAGAATGCCGAGATCTTGAATTCAAGCATCTTGTTGAGAATGAGATCGGTACGGACAAATGCGATTCCTTTATCGGTCTCCACCCTGAACGTTAATGTTGCCTTATTGCAAGCAGACATCTTCGCCGAGCCGGGAAAGCGGCCGCGCTCAAAATCGGTGATCGTGAAATTGTAGTCGCCCTCGGGAAGAATGATAAATTCCTGCCCGTCGTTTTCGATGACATCGTCCCAGTCAAGAGCTACGTCGTTCGCATTGCGTTCGTTGTTCATGTATTCTGCCATGTTAAAAGTCTCCTTTCATTACGAGAGCAGGATCTGCTCTTTGATGTTTTCCCAATACTTCAGCACCCAATTGTTGATGAAGCTGTCGGGGTATTCGTCTATCGGCTTGTTCGGTGGCATCTGGCGGCGAAGCGACGCTACCGTCTGAATATCGCTCTCGGTGATCTTGTCACGCTCCATCAAAGCGCGGAGCTTATCGATAGGTCTGTCACCTGTCGGTTTTGGCTGCTGTGTCTGCGTTGCGGGCTGCGTTGCCGCAGGAGTGCTTTCAAAAAGGTGAGCAAGATTCTTGAAATCAAGCTCCATCTCGGCGGGCAGACCGTGGCGGTTCTTAGCGTCCCAGCAAGGGTGATGTGACGTGTAGATCACACGCTTGCCGCCCTGACCTTTCTTCGTGTTATTCTCCGCAGTTACAACGTATGTCTTGTAATTGACGAACAGAAGCATATCGCACCATTCCTTGACAAGCGGAGCGACCTGTTTTGAGAGCTTCATTTCCCACCTGTCATACGCTCCCTGCTCATCGGGCTGCTCGAACTTGCGCATCTTTGCGTGAGCTGTAACGACTACGTTTTTGCCCGAGTCGATCACCCTGTCGAACGCCTTGATGAGCCTGCCGAACTCTTCGGCAAGGTATGTGTACCCTTTACCGTAACCGAACGATTCGATCGACTTCTGACCGTTCTTTTCGCAGACGTGCTGCGCGCAGAGCACTTCCGCCCAGTCGGCTGTATCGAG
>ONIC01000157.1 GCA_900317815.1 uncultured Eubacteriales bacterium
GCGTCCGCAGGCAATTCCGCTGTCAGGCATTACGGATCGATACTTTTGCTCCGCGAGAGCGGCTGCCCACTAAAATTATACACTTACCGTCCATACGGGCGCAGGCAATTCTGCTGTCAGGTATTGCGCCAACTGCCCGCCGATTATTTTATAACTACGGCATCATCGCCAAGAGCTCTTTTCAGTTCGTCTACAAGGACATCGTTCAGATCAACGCCATAGCTTTGAGGCAGGTGATCGTAGCGCTTTTCATCGGCATAGTAGAGCGACACGGGGCTTCTGCCGTCAAAAACTGCGATCAGCTTTTTGGCGTATTCACACTCCTTCGAGCTTTGGGATGGCAGCTTGAGATACATACGCATCGTAGCAGTATACGGTGTTTTCTGATAAGTCATCGGGTACTCGCCGAGATCAAGTGACGGTGAAGGTTTCTCACCTACTCTCACAGCCTTTCTGACGCGGTCGCAGATCAGCTTGAAATCATCGTCTCCGATATCGAGCCGAGCAAAGACCTCCGCAGGTTCTCCCTCCCTGATAAGCGACTTGTACTCGGAAAAAGTCCTTGGGAAAATTATCATCTCAACAGACGCAGTCAGATCCTCCGACTGAACGAATGCCATAACGGTGTTGTTTTTCGTAGTGCGAGTCCTGACTTCGTTGAAGAAAACCACGAGGTGTATATTTTTGTTCGCATACTTCTGCGGATCTTCTATGATATCCGCAATTCGGTCGGGACGAACGTATTCGATAAACTCCTTGTAATCGTTCAGCGGATGACCCGACAAATAAAGACCCGTGACATCCTTTTCAAGCGCAAGCAGCTTCTCTTTGGAAAATTCGGGAATATCGGGCAGGGAAAAATTCTCGCTCGCCTGCTCCTCCATATCTCCGAAAAGAGAGAGCTGCCCCTCGACGTTCCGCTTGCGTTCGGCCTCAACGCCCTCGATTATCCTGCGCGCGGACATAAGAAGCTGCTGGCGGTTTCCTCCGAGAGAGTCGAGCGCACCTGCTTTTATCAGGCTCTCAACGCCCTGTACGTTCATACGCTTTCCTGCAAGACGTTCGCAGAAATCTCCGAAGCTTTTGAACTCGCCGTGCAGCGATCTTTCCTTGACTATCTCATCAGTCAAAAGAGCGCCGAGATTTTTTATCGCCATAAGTCCGAAATAAATGCAGCCGTTGTGAACGGTGAAACCGTAATCACTGTGGTTGACGTGCGGCGGCAGTACCTTTATTCCGAGGCGCTTACACTCGTCAAGGTACGGCGACAAATTCCCGTGATCGTCGAGAAGGCTCGTCATCAGGGCTGCGATGTACTGTTTGGGATAATGATACTTGAACCACGCAGTCTGAAAAGCCACTGTAGCATACGCTGCGGCATGAGACTTGTTGAAAGCATACGAAGCGAAGCTCTCCATCTCCGCAAATATCTCAGAGGCGATCTTCTCGCTAATCCCCCTTCTGACGCAGCCGTCTACTATGACGTTTCCCTGTTCGTCAGTCAGACCGTTGATAAAGATATCCCGCTCGCGCTCCATCTCGTCCTTGTGCTTTTTCGCCATAGCGCGGCGCACGATATCTGCTCTGCCGAAGGAGTATCCCGCAAGCACACGGAATATCTCCATTACCTGTTCCTGATATACTATACAGCCGGATGTTACCTCAAGGATATTTTTTAGCAGCGGGTGCTTATATGTCACTCGCTCGGGGTGGTGTCTGTTCTCGATATACCGAGGGATAGAGTCCATCGGACCCGGGCGGTACAGTGCGCTGACTGCGATCAGATCTTCGAGCCGCTCGGGGTGGAGCTGCATCAGGACACTGCGGACGCCTGCCGACTCGAACTGGAACACTCCCTCTGTGTGACCCTGAGTCAGCATTTTGTAAACACCCTTGTCCTCGTAATCTATTTGTTCGAGTGAAAAGTCTTTGTCCTCCTCGAGTATCATCTTTTTTGCATCGTCAAGCACTGTCAGGTTCCGAAGACCGAGGAAGTCGATCTTCAGAAGTCCGAGCTTTTCGAGTATCGTCATAGTGTACTGCGCTACTATGACATCATCATTTTTAGCAAGCGGTACATAATTTTCGACAGGCTCGGGAGTTATGACCACGCCTGCGGGATGTGTCATAGTGTTTTTCGGCATACCCTCGAGCTTTTTTGCCGTGTCGATCAGCCTCTTCGCCGTCGGATCCGTATTGTACAGTTCCTTCAGCTCTTCAGAGATCGTAAGCGCCTTTTCAATCGTCATTCCGGGAGCGCGAGGTATCTGCTTTGAGATCGTATCAACAAAAGAAAGCGGCACTTCGAGAACTCTGCCCACATCTCGTATCGAGCCTTTTGCCGCCATAGTGCCGAAGGAAACTATCTGAGATACATAGTCACGTCCGTACTTTTCTCTGACGTAATCTATTACCTCCTGTCGGCGGCGGGTACAGAAATCTACGTCGAAATCAGGCATACTTACTCTCTCGGGATTGAGAAAGCGTTCGAAGATCAGGTTGTACTTTATCGGATCTACCTCTGTGATACCGATGCAGTATGCCGCAAGACTTCCCGCGCCCGAGCCTCTGCCCGGTCCCACCGGTATCCCGCGCGATTTTGCATAGCCGATAAAGTCACCGACAATGAGATAATAATCTACATATCCCATCTTGGAAACTACGTCAAGCTCGCTGTTGAGACGCTCGACGATTGCACTGTCGGGCTGTTCGCCGTAGTGCTTTTTCAGACCCTCGAAGCACTTCCTGCGCAGATATTCAAAATGATCCTCACCGTTCGGGACGCTGAAATTCGGCAGCTTTGTTTCGTGGAATGTAAAATCAACGCTGCACCGCTCGGCGATCCGCTGTGTATTTTCGAGTGCTTCGGGAGTATCGGGAAAAAGCGATCGCATCTCACTTTCCGTTTTTATGTAAAACTCTTCCGTCTCAAACTTCATGCGCGCAGGATCGTTTATCGTGCGTCCCGTCTGAATACAGAGAAGTATCTCATGCATAGCCGCATCATCTTTATCTACATAATGACAGTCGTTCGTCGCAACAAGCGGTATATCAAGTTCGGCGGACATCTTTTTAAGCTCCTCGTTGACAAGGCGCTGCTCTCGTATACCGTGATCCTGCATCTCCAGGAAAAAGTTTCCCCTGCCAAAGACGCTGTTATAGTAACGCGCTCGTTCATAGGCAAGCTCAAGGTCGCCGTCCTTTATCGCTCTCGGGACAGCTCCCGCAAGGCACGCAGAGAGCGCAATCAGCCCGCCATGGTATTTTTCAAGAAGCTCATCATCAATGCGAGGCTTCCTGTAAAAACCTTCTATCCACGCATGAGAGAGCATTTTCGAAAGATTATGGTATCCCTCGATATTCTCGCACAGCAAAACGAGATGAAAAGGCGACGAATCAAGTTCGGGCGTTTTGTCAAAGCGCGTTCGCGGGGCAACATAGACTTCGCAGCCGATGATCGGCTTGATACCCTGTTTTTTTGCTTCAAGGTAAAACTCGACCGCCGCGTACATATTTCCGTGATCGGTAACAGCGACTGCATTCTGTCCCTTTTTTTTGACAGAGCCGACCAGATCCTTCAAACGGCACGCGCCGTCAAGGAGACTGTACTCGCTGTGAAGATGAAGATGTACGAATGACAAAGAAACACCACCCTATTATACGCAGTATCAATCGGAAGTATCACGATCGTGATCCGCCGACTCAAAAAGCTTTTTCAGATATATACCCGTGTAGGATTCTTCGCACTGCGCGACCTCCTCGGGCGTTCCGCAGGCTACTATCGTACCGCCGCCCGAACCGCCGTTCGGTCCCAGATCGATGATGTAGTCCGCTGTCTTGATAAAGTCCATATTGTGCTCGATAGTAACGACTGTATTTCCGCCGTCCACAAGCTGCTGGAGAACGTCGATAAGAACGTGGACATCTGCTATATGAAGTCCCGTTGTAGGCTCGTCAAGAATGTAGATAGTCCTGCCCGTAGAGCGCTTTGAAAGCTCCGTTGCGAGCTTTACACGCTGTGCCTCGCCGCCCGATAGAGTAGTTGCAGGCTGACCGAGCTTTATATAGCCGAGACCTACCTCCTTGAGTGTGCTGATCTTGCGGCTGATCTTAGGGATATTCCTGAAGAATTCGAGCGCCTCGTCTACCGTCATCTCAAGCACATCATAGATGCTCTTGCCCTTATACTTCACGGCAAGAGTCTCCTGATTGTAGCGCCTTCCCTTGCAGACCTCGCAGGGAACATAAACATCGGGGAGAAAGTGCATCTCGATCTTCAATATACCGTCGCCTTCGCACGATTCGCAGCGGCCGCCCTTGACATTGAAGGAAAATCTGCCCGAATTGTAGCCCTTTATCTTGGCGTCGTTCGTAGAAGCGAAAAGCTCTCTGATATCGGTAAAAACACCCGTGTAAGTTGCAGGGTTCGAGCGAGGTGTCCTGCCTATCGGGGACTGATCTATATTGATGACCTTATCGAGATATCCCGTACCAATGATCTTATCGAACTTTCCGGGACGTGTTTTTGCACGGTTCAGTTCGCGTGCGAGATAATTGTATAGTATCTCGTTTACAAGCGAGGATTTTCCGGATCCCGATACGCCTGTTACGCAGACAAATGTGCCGAGCGGGATAGATATGTCGATACCCCTGAGATTATTCTCGGCAGCGCCCGTGACCGTCAGAAAATTTCCGCTGCCCTTCCTGCGGCTTTCGGGGACAGGTACGAATTTTTTGTGCGACAGATACTGACCCGTGACAGATCTTTTGCACTTCATTATTTTATTGATATTTCCGCTGCATACAAGCTCGCCGCCGTTTACGCCGGCACCGGGGCCTATGTCTACTATATAGTCGGCTGCCTGCATGGTCTCCTCGTCATGCTCTACTACGATGACCGTGTTGCCGAGGTCGCGCAGGTGCTTCAGAGTTCCGATAAGTTTCTCGTTGTCGCTCTGGTGAAGTCCGATACTCGGCTCGTCAAGGATGTAAAGCACTCCCATGAGAGACGAGCCAATCTGAGTGGCAAGTCTGATACGCTGGCTCTCTCCTCCCGACAGTGTTCCCGATGCACGCGAGAGCGTAAGGTAGCTCAAGCCGACGCTTTTCAAGAAGTTTAGGCGAGAGCGTATTTCTTTTACAATCAGCTCACTGATCTGAGCGTCACGCTCCGACATAGAGAAACGGTCTATAAAGTCAAGCGCTTCTTCTATCGAGAAATCGCAGAACTCCGTAATATTTATGCCGCCGACAGTGACCGAGAGCGACTCCTTCGAAAGTCTCCTGCCGCCGCACTCGTCACAGGGGATCGCGCTCATAAACGATTCGATCTCCTCCTTGATCCAATTGCTCTTGGTCTCTCGGAAGCGGCGTTCAAGATTGTTGATAATTCCTTCGAAGGGCGTCTCATACGTACCCTGACCGTACTCGCTGCGGCGCACTATTTTGAGTCTCTCGCTGCCTGTACCGTAGAGTACCTTATGCATAATGTCCTTCGGAAGCTGACCGACAGGTGTGTCGAGCGAAAAGCCGTATTTTTCAGCAAGTGCCTCCATATACATCGCCGCGATTGTCGAGCCTTCCATCGCCCAGCCCGATGCTTTGATACCGCCCTGACGGATCGACTTTGTATCATCGGGAACAACGAGCGCTTCGTCTATCTTCATAAAAACACCGAGACCGGTACATTTCGGGCATGCACCCGCAGGATTATTGAACGAAAACATTCTCGGTGACAGCTCGTCCATACTTCCGCCGTGTATCGGGCAGGCGTATTTCTGAGAATAGATGTAATCCTTATCTCCGATCGCATTAATAACGGTAATACCGTCCGCAAGTTTCGACGCGGTTTCTATCGAATCTGCAAGGCGGCTCCTGATCGACGGCTTTATCACAAGTCTGTCTATAATAACATCTATGTCGTGCTTTTTGTTCTTTTCGAGCTTTATCTCTTCATCGAGCGTATATGTCTCGCCGTCCGCTCTGACGCGCGTGTACCCGTCCTTCTTTGCCTTCTCGAACACCTTTGCGTGTTCGCCTTTTTTTGCGCGGACAACCGGTGCGAGAACGAGTATCTTCGTCCCCTCTTCCATCTCCATTACCTGATCTACTATCTGGTCAATGCTCTGCTGCTCGATAGCTCTGCCGCAGACCGGACAGTGCGGGATGCCGATGCGTGCGTACAACAATCTGAGATAATCGTATATCTCCGTAACGGTGCCGACTGTCGAGCGCGGGTTCTGAGAGGTCGTTTTCTGATCTATAGAGATCGCAGGCGACAAACCGTCGATGCTGTCAACATCGGGCTTATCTACCTGACCGAGAAACATTCTTGCGTATGATGACAAAGACTCAACGTAACGCCTTCTGCCCTCGGCGTAGATCGTATCGAAAGCAAGCGACGATTTTCCCGAGCCCGATAGTCCCGTTATCACAACGAGCTTATCTCTTGGTATCGTGACATCTATATTTTTAAGGTTATGCTCTCTCGCTCCCTTTACTACTATGTTTTTTTCTGACACAAGCTTCAACTCCCGTTATCATATAAATACTGCACCCGAAGAGACCTCTCCGGATGCAGCTCCATAATTATTCTTCTTCGTCCGATTCAACGGGCTTTTTCTCAACAGGCTTCTTCTTAGGCTTAGCCTGAGTTGCGTCCGCATTCACGGGTCTTGTCTTTTTTACCTTCCTGACAGGTCTCTCGGGATCGCCGTCCTTATCGGCACTGACCCTCTTTACCTTTCTGACAGGCTTTTCCTCGCTCTCGGTCTTCTCAATAGAAACAGTCTCGGTCTTTTTCTCGGACTCTGTCTCCTCCGGCTCGGGAACGTATGTGCCTTTCATTATGGCGTCAAACTCATCGCCCGAGATCTTCTCCTTGACAAGCAGTACCTGAGCTACCTCGTGGAGCTTGTCCATGTGTTCGGTGAGTATCTGAGTCACTCTGTCGTAGCCTTCCTTGACGATATCGTAGATCTCATCATCGATCTCGGAAGCGACCTTCTCGGAGTAATTCTTCACATGACCCATATCTCTGCCGATGAATATCTCATCGTTGCTCTGACCGAATGCGATCGGGCCGAGCTTCTGACTCATACCATATCTTGTGACCATCGAGCGCGCGATATCAGTTGCTCTTTCGATATCGTTTGACGCACCTGTTGTGATATCACCGAAGATCAGCGACTCCGCAACACGTCCGCCGAGAAGCACGACGATCTCTTCCTTCATCTCGTTGAGCGAGTTGTACATCTTATCCTCTCTTGGCAGCGACATAGTATAGCCGCCCGCAAAACCGCGGGGAATGATGGAGATCTGATGCACATCGTCCTGAGTCTCGCAGAAGTAGTGCGCAATAGCGTGACCGGTCTCGTGGTACGCCGTGATCTTCTTGTTCTTTTCCGTCATGACTTTTGAGCGCTTCTCCGTACCGACAACGACTTTTATCGTAGCTTCCTCGATCTCTGCCATAGTGATCGCCTTCTTGTCGCGTCTTGCCGCAAGGAGAGCTGCCTCATTGAGGATATTTTCAAGATCGGCGCCCGTAAAGCCTGCTGTCTGAGCGGCAATTACCTTCAGATCGACATCGGGACCGAGCGGCTTGTTCTTTGCATGGATATGAAGTATCTCTTCTCTGCCCTTGATCGTAGGCTGAGCCATAACGACCTGTCTGTCAAAACGACCGGGTCTGAGCAATGCGGGATCGAGAATGTCGGGACGATTCGTCGCCGCTATCATAATAACGCCGATGTTTGCGTCAAAGCCGTCCATCTCGACAAGGAGCTGATTGAGCGTCTGCTCGCGTTCATCGTGACCGCCTCCGAGACCTGTGCCTCTCTGTCTGCCGACCGAGTCTATCTCGTCGATAAAGATGATGCACGGTGCATTCTTCTTCGCCTGCTCAAAGAGGTCTCTTACTCTCGATGCGCCGACACCGACGAACATCTCTACAAAGTCGGAACCGGAGATCGAGAAGAACGGAACGCCTGCCTCGCCCGCAACGGCTCTTGCAAGCAGCGTCTTACCTGTTCCCGGAGGACCCATAAGGAGCACGCCCTTCGGGATCCTTGCGCCGAGTGTGTTGAATTTTTCGGGATTTTTGAGGAACTCGACGATCTCTTCAAGCTCTTCCTTTTCCTCGTCGGCGCCCGCAACGTCATCAAAGACATTGCGCTTGCTCTCGTCGTTTGAGTTTTTGATCTTCGCCTTGCCGAAGCTGAGCGTCTTGTCGCCGCCCAAGCCCCCAGACATACGCCGCATTATCACTACCCATATTATAATTATGAAAATGATAAGTCCGATATTGGGGATTATCGACCACAGCACGGCGCTGTCTATCGAACGCTCGATATCGTATGTGATACCGCTCTTAGGATCTGATGTATACTCCTTTACGTCGTCGAGAAAACGCTGAGGATACGCAAGAGAGTACGTTACAATCTCGTTCTTGTCCTTGAGCTTGATCTTGAGCTCTCCGCTCTCGGCTTTAAGCTCAAAATGCTGGACCTGTCCCTCGCTGAACATTCCGATGATCTCGGAATACTCGTGCTCGTCCTTCGGAGTCTGCATAGCGATGAACGCCGCAAGAAGAAGGATCAGCACAGGAAAAGCGATCCACATGACCAGGCTCTTCCAGTTTTTCAAACCGTTCTTGTTATCCAAAAAATCATTCACTCCTCTGTCTTTGGACAGCATGGCCGCCCTATGTATTTATTCGTGTATGTACTTGGGGTCAAGTATCCCCACAAACGGGAAATTTCTGTATTTTTCATCGTAATCAAGACCGTATCCGATAACAAATTCATCGGGGATCTCCATTCCGAGGTAATCTATCACAACTTCCTTCTGACGCCTTGCAGGCTTGCTCAGAAATGCGCAGAGCCTGAGTGATGCGGGTTCTCTGTGCCTGAGAATGTTCAGCACGGCACTGAGAGTGATACCGCTGTCGATTATGTCCTCTACGATAATAACATGCTTGTCCTTGATATCTTCGCCGAGATCCTTCTTGATATTGACTTCGCCGCTCGAGAAAGTTCTGCCGCCGTAGCTTGAAACGATCATAAAGTCGATACTGCACGGCACTGTGATCTTCCGCATAAGATCACCCATAAATACAAAGCTGCCTTTTAGCAGACCTGCAAGTATGATCTCTTTGCCGGCATAGTCCCTGTTGATTTCGTCTGCAAGCCTCTGAACAGTTTTTTCGATCTCTTCCTTACTGATAAGGATCCTTTCTGCTTCTTCGTACATTTTCTCAACCCCCTGAATTGACCTCATAAAATGTATCGTCTTCGGCACTTGCTGCCGCTTTTTCGGACACGCCTATCCCCTCGATCCACAAGACCTCGCTGCCGTTTGCGATAAGCAGTCTGGTCTCTCGGTCCGCAGCCGAAAGCTTCATCTCGGAGAACAGCTTCTTGACCGTCTTTGTACAGCCGCGTCCCAAGGGCGAAAAGACGTCGCCGCTTCTGCGCGTTCTGATGATCGTGTCACATGATATTATACCACATGATAAACGGTCAATTAATAATTTTTTGTTAATTTTATTATTATCTTCGTGATTTGCGGTTATTCTTAGCGTAATGGAATATTTTTTTCCGTTGTATACGAACGACATTGGCGCAGAAAAAACCATATCAGCAAATTTCTCGATATTTTTATCGTCTTTTTTACTGATATCACAAAACATCAACACGCCGTTGCGAGCCTTTACTATGATATTCTTCTTAACTTCGACAGCTCCGTGACCATTTTGTATGATATCAATAATCAGATCAATGTGTCGCTTCTCGGGGATAAGCGCAAAACGCGACTCAAGCTCCGCCTTTATAATATGAGGCAAAAGTGCTCTGCTGCATTCTCCGAGCTTATCAATGTCAAGTCCCTCGTCCTTTCGGCATTTGTCTCTTTCTCTTTGCGCAAGACTCTTTAAAATGCTCAGATCACCATGCGCCGAGTCTGAAAGTCTGTTTACAGCTTTTTCGGCATTCGGGTTGATCCTTTTTAGCTGCGGCAGCACATTGAGCCGTATAATATTGCGGCTGTAATCATCGCATAGGTTTGTACTGTCGGTCACAAACGGTATATTCACACGACTGCAATACATCTCTACATCTTCTCTTGTGGATTTGATAAGAGGGCGTATGATCCCCTGTCTTACAGGAGGTATTCCGCATAGACCATCGAGCCCGCAGCCGCGCGTTATATTCAGAAGCACCGTTTCGGCATTATCGGACGCAGTATGAGCTGTAGCAGTAACGCTGTTTTGTATCTCTCCCCGAAGCTCGGTGAAGAAGCTGTATCGCTCACGCCTGCCGCACTCTTCGAGGCCGAGCTTGTCGCGCTGCGCTATCGAGCTTATATCAATGCTTTTTACATAAAGGCGAACGCCGAGTTTTTCACACTGCTCTCTGACGAACGTTTCATCCCGCCGTGATTCGTCTCCTCTGAGATTATGGTTCAGATGAGCGGCACACACTGTGATATCAAGCTCGCTTGAAAGATAATGAAGCGCTTTCAGGAGACTCATCGAATCTGCACCGCCCGAGAGCGCGACTATCACACAGCGCACCCCGCGAAGCATTTCATACTCACGAAGCGCGCTTGAAACTTTTTCTATGAATGGGTCGTACATTACGGATCCCTCGCTGTAAATCTCATCAGCTCACCCGACCAATGGAGCTGGACTGTTCCCATTTCGCCGTGTCTGTTCTTGGCAACGATACATTCGCCCGAGTCACGGTCTTCTTCTTCATCGTCGCCGCCTTCGCCGTCGTTGTAATATCCTTTTCGATAAAGGAAAAGCACGATATCGGCGTCCTGCTCGATCGAACCCGAGTCCCTCATATCAGAAAGCTGCGGGCGGTGATCGGCGCGCTTTTCACTCTCTCTGGAGAGCTGTGAAAGCGTGATAACAGGCACATTCAGCTCTTTGGCGAGTATTTTGAGGTTCCTCGTGATCTCGGAGACCTCCTGTACTCGGTTGTCGATCCGCCTTCCGCTCTGAAGAAGCTGAAGATAGTCAATAACTATGAGCTGTACGCCCTTCAAGCGGCGCAGCTTTGCTTTCATAGCAGGAACGGTGATGCTCGGAGTATCATCGAGGTACATTTCCGACGCAGACAGTATATCTCCCGCCGGGATCAGACGCATCCACTCGTCCTCGCTCATTTTTCCCGTCTTGATCTTCTGGCTTTCTATTGCCGCAAGCGTTGAGAGCATACGTGAGGAGAGCTGCTCCTTTGACATCTCAAGAGAAAAGAAAGCGACCTTCTTGTGCAGCTTCACCGCTGCGTGAGACGCGATATTCAAAGCAAACGCTGTCTTTCCCATACCGGGACGTGCGGCTAAAAGTATAAGGTCGGATTTGTTCAGTCCCGTGATGTAATTGTCGAGCGTGGAGATACCTGTTGAGATAGGCTTCATCTCCTCGCTGTCGGCGGAATTGAGCAGGTCGAGGCGATCGTATGTCTCCTGGATGACCTCTCTGATATGAACAAGTCCCTGTATACTCTTTCCCTGTCTGATATCAAATATTCGCTGTTCGGCAGCGTCTATTATGTCATCCGCCTGATCGTAGCCCTTTATAGCTTCGTCGATCGTTTTGCGTGATGCCTGTATAAGCATACGCCTGTCATAAGCCTCGCGTATCTGTTCGGCGTAGTCGGTGACGTTCTCGACTGTCAGCATAGACTGCGCCAGCTCCAGAACGTAAGTCCTGCCCGTAGATTCGTCAAAATCGGGCTCGCGCCGCAGCGCATTCATAAGATTCGGGAAGTCTATGACCTGACTTGTGCTGAAAAGATCAAGCATTACACGGTAGATCAGCTGATGCGTATGCAGATAGAAATAATCCGCGTTCGGCAATAGCTGCACCACGCTTGACATACACTCCGAATCAATAATGATCGCTCCGAGCAAAGCCTGCTCGGACTCCGGCTTGTACGGCATTTTAAGCGAAGATATTTCACTCTCAAGCTCATTGTTATCAGGCAAAGAAAAGACCCCCTCTCTTTATTTGGTATGAACCGTGACAATCGAAAGTCGGCGGAGCGTTCAGGATAAATTGCACCGCATACTCATGCCCGCGCACATTGTCTTTATCTTCGGATCACTCGCAGACTTCTACAAATATCTTCGCCGTGATGCCGTTGTAAAGCTTTACTTCCGCGTCATATTTGCCGTACTGTTTGATCTCGCCCGTGATAGAGATCTTTCTCTTGTCTACGATGATGTTGTAGCGCTGCTTGATCTCGTTAGCGATCTCCTTGGCTGTGATCGAGCCGAAAAGCTTTCCTTCCTTGCCCGACTTTGCGTGGATAACTACTGTCTTTGATTCGAGCTTCGTCTTGTTTGCGTTTGCTTCGGCGATCGCTGTATCTATCTTGAACTGCTTTGAATCCTCGGCGTTTTTAAGCTCGTTGAGAGCCTGAGCATTTGCCTCCTTGGCAAGTCCTCTCGGGATAAGAAAGTTTCTTGCGTGACCGTTTTTCGCGGTAACAAGCTCGCCCTTCTTTCCGAGTCCCTTAACATCCTGTAACAATACTACCTTCACTTTAATATCCTCCTTTTAATTTCAGACGTGCTGTCTGTAGCCTTGTCGCAAAGTCGGTCGATCGCTTCGAGCAGCTTCTCGTAAGCCTCCTGCGAGGAGATCTTCCCGAGATTAGTGCCCGCCATTGTCTGATGACCGCCGCCGCCTAAGTGCTCCATAACGAGCTGTACGTTAAGATCACCGAGCGAACGTGCCGAAATACACGTATTCCCGAGCGACTTGTAGATAACGTACGACGCCTGAATATCTTTTATACTGAGCAGCTCGTCCGCAGCCTGAGCCGCAGTGAGCCGGATAGTTTTCTGCTTGTTCATCTCGTCATCTGCGATCGCTATAGCGCTGTTTCGGTACGCCTTCGCTTCGGCGACGAGTCTTGATTTGTTCCTGTAAGAAACGATCGAGTCGGAGAAAAGCCGCTTGACCTCAACCGTATCTGCACCCTTGCGCTTTAAGAATGCCGCCGCTTCGAACGTAGCAACACCCGTCCTGAGTACAAAATTCTTCGTATCGAGCATAATGCCCGCAAGCAGCGCCTCAGCCTCGTAGCTGTTGAGCGAATCCTCGTTGATATACTGGACAAGCTGAGTCACCATCTCACACGCAGATGATGCAAACGGCTCGTGGAAAAATATACACGCATTGTCTATGTGCTGCACCATCATCCTGTGGTGGTCTATTACAACTACATTTTTGCACATCTTATAAAGCTCGGGATCCTCAACGAATGTCGGGGAATGTGTATCAACAATAATCAGCATAGTGCGGTCGTTGACCTTCTTGCGCGCATCGGCAGGGTCAATAAAAACATTTTTATATCCGTTTTCATTGAGCCTTTTCAAGAAAAGCCCCGCAAGTGATGTCTCTTGATCTATGACGATCCTTGAGTCGTGATCCTCAAAGGTTTTAGATATAACGCTCCACATACCGACCGCCGCTCCTACAGCATCAAGATCGGATGTCTGATGTCCCATAACAAATATGTTGTCACATTCCGCTATCTTCTCAATAAGCGACTTTGCGATAACACGCGCTTTGACCTTCTCGTGCTTCTCTATTCCCTTCGCTACACCTCCGAAGAACTCGTAGTCGTCGCCGTTTTTGATAACTGCCTGGTCGCCGCCTCTGCCGAATGCAAGGTCAAGAGCCTGAAGCGACCATTCCTCACTCTCCTTGAGTGAAGATGCGTTTCTGCCGACACCCATTGACAAAGTTGTGCCGAGCTGAGAGGTCTCGGAAACCTTGATAGCACGGACCTGATCGAGCAGCTTGAATTTTTCGCCTATTGTCGAGCGCAGATCCTTCTCCCCTATTATGATCTTGTATCTGCCCGTCGATTGCTTGCAATAGATGCCGTCGCAGGAGGACACCCACTTTTTCAGGATATTCTCTACCTTGATGACCGCAAGTATAACATCGTCATCAAAGCTGTTGCGCTCAAATTCATCCTTATTGTCAAGGCTTACCGTCACAACAACAGGCTTTGTCTCGCTGTAAAGCTGCGATGTTACCTTATAATCCGTATCGTCCATATAATACAGAACTATCCCATCGTCTGCGTTCGTTGCGATGACCGTATAAAAGCGGTCGTCAATCTTTACATTAATACACTCGCTCTGTGTGATGGATTCAAGGTCGATATTATTAATATAAGGGTAGATCGGGTCGCCGCTTGCGTCTGTACCGCCCGTGATCCTTTTTTTAAACCTTCCGTTGTACCAAAGAATGTCACCGTTTTTTCCCGTAACGACGACGGGAACGGGGAACTTTTCAAGATAGGAGTGATTGACGCCTTTGATGCCGTTGACAGCGCTGCGGACAGCATGGCGGACGTACAGCTTGTATCTGACCGACATAATTATGAAGAAAACCGCTGTGACCGATGCAAGTATCATATCAAACAGAAACACATTGTGATCATACGGTTTTGCAGCCAGCGCCATAAGCACCAGAACAACGGAAAAAACAAGGCAATGCGGCTGGATATAAAATCGCCGTCTCAAATCACTCACCACCTTCTATATAAACATAGTGTTTTATTCATCTGCCTGTCATGCTGTGGCAAATTCTCTGCATATTTCAGTGCAGCAGCATATTTTACAGACAACAGTAAATCAGATCCGCAAGAACGGTATCACACGTCCATTATGATCGGAAGGATCATCGGAGTGCGATGCGTGCGGTCGTATATAAGCTTTGAAACACCATCCTTGACACGGTTCTTGATCGTTGTCCAGTCGTGGATATCCTCATACGCGCAGTCATAAAGAATGTCGTCAACATTGGCGCGTACCTCATCAAAGAGATCCTCGGATTCACGAACGTATACAAATCCCCTCGATACGATGTCGGGACCGGAGATGATATTTCCGTTTTCTGTGTCAAGCGTTGCCACGATGATGAGGATACCGTCCTGACCGAGATGCTTTCTGTCACGCAGGACAATGCTTCCTACATCACCGACTCCGAGACCGTCAACAAGGACTTTGCCTGCCTGAACGCTCGGAAGCTGCTTGAGATAAGATTCGTTAAGCTCGACAACGTTTCCGATATCACCGATGAAAATGTTCTTGTGTTCCATTCCCATATCAAGCGCAACTTCGGCGTGCTTGCGAAGATGCTTCTGCTCGCCGTGAACGGGAATAAAGAACTTCGGCTTGACAAGTCCGTGAATGATCTTAAGTTCCTCGCGGCAGGCATGACCCGAAACGTGCACCTCGTACATCGACTCGTGAACTACCTCGCAGCCCTTCTTAAGCAGCTCGTTCACTACGTTGCTGACTGCCTTCTCGTTGCCGGGGATCGGGTTTGCCGATATAATAATGAAATCACCGAAGCCGACCTCGACCTTCTTGTGATCGGAATATGCCATCCTCGACAGCGCAGACATAGGTTCGCCCTGGGTTCCCGTTGTGACCAGAACAACTTTCTCGGGCGGATATTTTCTGATAAGATCAATGTCTATGACAGTCTCGTCGTCTATATCAATGTAGCCCAGCTCCTTGGCAACAGAAACATAGTTTATCATGCTCCTGCCGGAGAAAGCTACTTTTCTGCCCGACTTTTCGGCACAGTAGATTATCTGCTGGATACGGCTTATGTTTGAGGCGAAAGTCGCAATGATAATGCGCTTCTTCTCCGCTCTCGCAAAAAGCCTCTCGAAAGACGCCCTGACCGTCTGCTCTGTCGGAGTGTAGCCGGGGCGTTCTGCGTTGGTGGAGTCCGCCAAAAGCGCGAGCACTCCCTCGTTGCCCAGTTCTCCGAAACGCGCAAGATCTATCATTCCGCCGTCAACAGGCGTACAGTCGATCTTGAAGTCGCCTGTATGAACGACTGTGCCTGCGGGGCTGTGGATCGCAATTCCGACAGAATCGGGTATCGAGTGGTTCACATGGATGAACTCGACATTCATACAGCCGAGCTTGATCGTGTCGCCCGCTTTGACGACGTTGAGCTTGACTTCGTGATTAAGATTGAACTCCTTGAGCTTGTTCTCGATAAGTCCGATCGTCAGAGCAGTTCCGTATACAGGGAACTTCACCTTTGAAAGCAGGAACGGAAGACCTCCGATATGATCCTCGTGACCGTGCGTGATAACTATTCCCTTGATCCTGTCCGCATTTTCCTCAACGTAGGTGAAATCGGGGATCACAAGATCTACTCCGAGAAGATCGCCGTCGGGGAACGCCATTCCGCAATCGAGAATAAAAATATCGTTGCAGCATTCGAAAAGCGTGATATTCTTTCCTATCTCGTTGAGTCCGCCGAGAAACATTATTTTCATCGGCGGCTTGGGATCAGTCTTTGCGGGCTGCTTGCCCTTCTGATTCTTACCGGACGGCTTGTATTTGAAGTAGCGCGCACTCTTCGGCTTCGTGCTCTTGCCGCGATACTTTCCGTTACCCGTGTTATTTGGTTTTTTGTTATTTACACTCATTGGCAAATTTCCTCCTGAAATGATTAGTTTTCTATTTATGATACCGCCGTCGCATAAAAAGCTTCTCAATAGCAAACGGTGCCTACGAGAATGTGCTTCGGTGATAAAAAAATATCTTGTTTATGCTCATTGACATACAGAAAAGCTCCTCTTACAAGAGCGTTTGTGTATATCAACGGCAAAAAATGTAAAAGATCCCCTATATTAAAGACTATCATACTAATATATTGTAACGCAACAGCGCAGATATGTCAAGCGATTTGAAAGTAATCAATCAGTGTCCGCTGACATACACGCGATAGAAATCTGCTGCGTTCATTACTTCTGCCCCGCTGCAGAAGCATAATCAGCAGAACAGAGCCAAAGACAGTGTTTGACCTTAATTTCGGGAATACGGCGCTGCACAACCTGATGCTCCTCGCAAATACTAAAAAAATAATAACAGCACATAAATATATGGTGCCTTATACAATAGTTGTCATAGCCCGCAGGTACATAAAAAACAGGCTGCACGATCACGCACAGCCTGCCTGATATCTGTTTTCAGATCAATTACTTGACCATATTTGCAAAGTATTCTTGAAAACCCACTATTCATCGGGGTTTCAGACTTTTTTAAGAAGCCTCTACCCAACTTTTACCCAACAAGACTTCTTACTCAGGTTCTTTATTCCCAAGAGCTTTTACCCAATTTTGATTTACCCAAATTTTAAATAAACTCATATCATAAATATATATTGGACATTTTCTTAACTTCGTTGTCTGTGCTGTCTTTCAACAGGTGCGTATATACAGTGGTCGTAGAGTAGTCTGCGTGACCCATTATTCTCTGAACAAACAGGGGGTCTAATCCAAGTTCAAAACATCTTGTCGCAAAAGTGTGTCTAAATGCGTGCGGATGTATATGCTCAATAGTGCGAGGCATACGATGTTCGTCAATAGCACGGGTCATCTCTATTATCTTCATATTGCGTTCGATTCGGTTGATCTCGTGTACAATGTTGTACCTTGTCAGCGGTGAGCCAAGCGTGGTGGTAAAAACAAGATCGCCAAATTCGGGGTTTGCTCTCCACTTGTCTTTTGAGAGACTACGAAACTCAACTTGTTTTTTTCGCCACCTTCTAAACAAATCTTCCGCATTTCCAAAAAATGGTATGTTACGATAGCTGTTTACTGTTTTTGGAGGGTGTAACTGTTCTATCTTCTTACCGTCTATATATGCAGTCTGCATACCTCTCCTGATGTGGATACACTTATGCTCGAAGTCCACATCTTCCCATTGAAGCCCCGACACCTCACCTATCCTCATCCCGCTCAAAAGCATAATGGAGAATACTTCGTGATAGAAACCATCCTTAGCAACTTCAAGATAGAGGTCTTGTTCCCAGCGATCTAACACTCTACGTTCCTTCGGTGCCACCATAGCTTTCTTGATAAGTATATCTTTACAGGGGTTGAATGTTGTCATCTTGTTGAGTAAAGCGGCGTCCATACAGGCTTTGAATACACTCAAAGCCTCTTTTATAGAACGATTGCTATAATTTCCCTCAAGTAATTCGTTCGTAGCCTCCTGTACATTGACTTGCGAAATGTCCTCTATCCTTTTCTTGCCGAGTATTCTAATATAAGTGTTAGCGATTTTTCTACGATAAACCTTAATCGCTGCCTCGCTTTTCAGGTTTGGTTTCTTGTAAACATCAAACCACTCATCAAACCATTCCTCTAATAACATTTTTGAACGACTACCTGTTTCGCAACGTATCACCCTTGCCTTTTCTTCTTCAAAGTTCTTTCTGAGTTTAGGAAGATTGAGGTCGTACAAACAAATGCTTACGCCCTTTATAACCGCACGAGCCTCGTATCTTCCGTCTGGTCTTTGTCTAAATCCCTTGCCTAAATCTTTTCCTTTTAAATCTTTACCCATAATCAACCATACCTTTCTAACATACAGATGCGCTAATTATGAGTTTATTCCTATGTATAGTATATCACTAACTGGGTAAACAGTCAACCATCACTTTGCTTTTCATTTAAATAGGTATTTGGTATTTGGCACATTTCTCAATATACTCATCAAACAGCTTCTTGTCCGCATAAAGTCTGTTGCCCATCTTAATGGTAAACTTACTATCGGAGCGTTTAAGTATTTCTCGAACCTTAGTCTTGCCCCAACCTGTGTATTCACACAGGTCGTTTATTGACAATAGCCTTTTCTCCATATCTTTGACCTCTTTTCGTATATAGCCTACACCCGAAAGAAATGTCACTCTCAAGCACATTTTTGTTTTTAATTAATTCCCGTGCTACCGAACCCTCCTCTGTCGATGTCATCAAGTTCATCCACCTCTTCAAACTGAATCTCTGGCTGTTTCTTAACAATTCTGAACTGACAAATCCTATCGTTCTCCTGAATGACTGTATCAATTACAGCGTAGGCAGGGAACTTCCAAATATCATTCGTGCCACTATATGAATTGTCAATGACGCCGATCGAGTTAGTCTGGATAATTCCCCATTTTTTAAATGTGGAACTGCGAGGTGCTACCTGTGCCTCATAGCCGTCAGGGAGCTTCATCGCTACACCCAAACTTATAAGTGCGGATTCCCCTGCGTGAAGCGTAATTGTTTCCGCCGCACGAAGATCAATCCAGTCGCCAACATCAATCTTTTCAATCTTTTCAATATTCTTGTTGTGATACTTAATTTTTATTGTTTTCATCGTTATCCGTTCCTTTCTACACTATCTTTTCCTGATAAGATATAACTATAATTTATTATCTTAGGCTGTACGTTACTACGAAACCATTCAGTATTACGAACTGGTTCTCTACAATATACAGTATTAAACCTATAACCTCTACGTTTATAAACTCCCTCTTGAATCCAGACTACTCTTATCATATTATCTCTATAGATGTCTATTGAGTAATTACTGCGCCATTCATTCTTTATATTATAATCCTCTTGTAGCGTTTCCTTAATCAAGCCTACGGCTTCTTCTCTTGTCGCCGTTACAATTCCTATTGTTAAACCCGATAGTCTAATAATGTCCACACCTCACGATTCATTATTCAAGTTTGATAAAAGTAGTGTGCTTAAAAATACTTCACCTTTGTCTGTTATCCACGCTCGATTTATACTACTCCCATGCTCTGTAAATTCTACCGCATCTAAAGCATAGGCAAGACATAAGAGCAACCTGTCCTCCCAAACATAATTGCAATCAAAATACTTGTTAAGAGTGTTCTTATCTTCACTTTGCCATTGCCAACAGGCAATAAGGTAATCTCTGATAGCAGCCATTGCTGCTTCTTTGTCCCCACATCCACAATAGTGTAGTTCTTCATACCAAAGATGATCTCTACAGTCGTCAAGAAACATATCTCTAATATCTTTATCACTTTTCAAGAGATCATCACTACAATTACAATAATTGCAAACAACATCACTATCAGGATAATGTTCAGTAAAATAGTTACGTATTTCCGTAATTGATAATGGAATCAAACACCTCTCTCCTTTCATTCATAAAATTGATGTTTTTGAACAGAATTTTCAACCTTAATTGTTGGCTGGTCATCAATTATCTTTGGAAATATTTTTTGAATCGCTTCTTCTATGGCACGTTTCCATTTTAAATCGTCACTCTTAACATCTAAATCTAACAAAACATCTTTTAAAGCATTTGCATCAATTAATCTCATCCTGTTGTCTCCATTCTTGCACCACAGTGCGGGCAATAGTTATAATAATTCATCGCATGCGTTTTTACATTTGAAAAGTGTTTACAGACGCTACACTGATAAGGAAGATAATGATCTGTGCACCGCAATGAGGACAGAAATTTGTTTCAAACCCACAGATAGAGCAATATTTATACTCAAAGGCATTTATCCAATGCCCTGGCTCCACACTATCTAATACTTCCATTATTTCCGCAAGATTCAATTCCCACGATTCTTCCTGTTTATATCTTTTGGAATTTTGCCCCTTGTCAATTAAGGCAAGAAGTAGTTGTTTTTTTTGTTTATCAATTCATCACTTATCAAGTTAGCCCAGCTCCTTCCATCATCATCCTTGTGCCGCAGTTGGGACAGAACTTAAATTCGCCAAAGTACCGCATATTGCAATCGGTGTAATTGTATGTGGAAGATTTCTAAGGTTTGTAAAATAAGATGTATAGATCATAATTCTACATCACCTTTTTTTATTAAGTAACCATTCGAGTCTGTACCCAATAACGGCTATCCACTTAGGAACTCTTATATTAAAAATAGTGGGACTAAAACATGGACATTTCTCACACTCTGTTTCCCTGCAATTTCCAAATCCACATGGATTTCCCATAAACAACAATCCAACCACTCTCTTTCTATGATATTATGTGTTTTTGTTTTATGTTATAATTATTACCTTTTCTTTTTAAACAGATAAGTTAATATCATTAGTATTGTTTGAATTATTCCAACCACTAAAATTAAAAATGAAAAGTTGTCTTTATTCATTTCTAAAATAATTGTATTAAAAAGTTCTCTCATTAATACACGCCCTTATTAAGAGTCCTTTTCGGTATATCCGTACAGAAATAAATACCCTCATTTTCTTCAAAAACATCTTTTATATGTATCAAAATGAGGTATAAACATCTAATGTACCATACGCACAACCACTATCGTAGACTTTACCTTGCTTTCCAAAAGGAGTATCAACAACGGTACCCTGTGATAGC
>ONIC01000125.1 GCA_900317815.1 uncultured Eubacteriales bacterium
CAGGTAACAGGACTTGAACCTGCATGAAATTGCTTTCACATGGACCTGAACCATGCGCGTCTGCCAATTCCGCCATACCTGCGTATCTCACAGCTTCCGCTGTGACTATGTTATTATAACACAACGCTTTTGATTTGTCAACACCGATTTTTCAATGTTTTTTATCAATACATGACCGAAAGGAAGACCGAGCCCAGCAGCAGCACGGCACAGATGCCCGCCACTATTCTGACGATCAGCTTCTTCTTAGCTTCATAACTCATTTTATGCACCCTCCGATATATTTATTCCCGATCCGTCTTTTCGTGATCGTACATTGAGCGAAAAAGAGCAGCGATAATGAATAATATGAGGATCGCTTCGCACTTTGTCTCAGCGTTCCCGATACTACTCATTGCTCGCTATTCAGATATTCATCAAACAAGTCTTACGTTCTTCTCGCAGACCTCGCCCCTTGATTTGTAGATACTGTTCTCTGCTACATACCCTCTGACCATTGAAAGCGGGTAAACATTTGTGTTCCTTCCGACGATCGTTCCGGGATTGAGAACGCTGTTGCAGCCGACCTCGGTGAAATCGCCGATGATCGCGCCGAATTTCTTTCTGTTCGTATCGAGCTTTGTGCCCTCGAATGCGACCGTAACGAGAGACTTGTCGCTTTTGAGATTGGACGTTATAACGCCCGCGCCCGTATGCGACCTGTAACCTAAAATGGAATCTCCGATATAGTTGTAGTGCGGGCACTGTACGTTATCAAAAAGTATAGATCCTTTAAGCTCCGTTGAGTTGCCTACCACGCAGTTTTTGCCGACTATCGCCGTACCTCTGATAAATGCGCAGTGGCGCACCTCCGTTCCCTCACCGATAATGAGCGGACCGTGCAGATATGCCGTAGGCGCGATCTCGGCTGTCTTATGAACCCAGATATCCTCGCCGATCCTGTCGTATTCATCTAGCGGCAGAGTGCTGCCAAGCTCAAGAATAAACTCTGAAAGCTTATCGAAAACTTCCCACGGAAACGCCGCCTTTTCAAAGAGCGGTCTTGCAAGCGTCTTGCTGAAATCAAGTAAATTCTTTGCCAAAAGCTTTTCCTGCATTGTAATTACTCCCAATTGATGTGATGTGCGCAGACCATAGCGCATCTGTCAATAATTATATGATAATCTCAAAAATAATTCAAGATATAAAAATACAATTAATCATAGAAGAAAATGTATTTTATTATTAATTTTTTCCACTTGGGAACTGTTCCGTACAAGCTGTTAAGAAGTGCCGAGACGAACACCCTCATTTTGTCGATCTTTTCACGTGTCGGAGCGTCCTTGCCGAATCTTGCGCAAAGCACTGTCTCTGTAAATTCGCTCATCTCACGGCTGCCGATCTCATGTGACTCTCGGGAGGCTCTTTTTGCAAACGCCTCGTCGCCTTCTCCCATCTGCTTTGAAACGCCCATCAGCTTCATGATCCTCAGAGCATAGACATACAAAGCGACCGCCGCCTTCCTCGTGTCAGCTCCTTCGAACCTGCGTTTTCGAATAAGGCAGACAACATATCTTGCGCCGAGCCAGAGTACGATCAGCAGCACGATCACAAACAGAGTTTTAAGTATACTCACAAGCGCCGCAAGCAGTTTCGAGGGCTTTTTTATCTCGGGGTTAATATACTGCGCAACGGCGTTATCGGTGTCACTCTGCGGCTCGGAGTCGGAGTCTGAGCCTGAATCAGTGTCGGTCTGAGAGTCGGTTTCCGTATCGGTCTCGGTATCGGTATCGGTCTGAGAGTCCGAGTCTGTCTGAGAGTCAGTGTCGCTGTCGGAGCTTGTGTCGGGCTTGTTCTCCTCGGGAAGCTCCCCTTGCGAGTAGTACGGCGTAAACTCGACAGGCTTCCAGCCGAGCATCGGATAATACACCTCGACCCACGCATGAGCGCTGCTGTCGGGCACCTTGACGAAGCCGTTTGAGGAAGAATGATTCTCCGTAAATGCGCTCGACGAAACAAAGAATCCCTCGCAGTATCTCGCAGGTATACCCGCCCGTCTGAGCATGACCGCTGCCGCCGTTGCAAAATGAACGCAGTAGCCTTCATGATTTTCATTTATGAAATACTCGATAAAATCACGTCCCGAAGGCGTTCTTCCGGGAGTGAGCGTATATGTGGCGCTCGATGACAGATACCCGCGGATATACTCCGAAACGGCGTTATAGTACCGATCGGTGCGAAATACAGCGTCCTCTGAGTCGGGATATATTTCGATACATTCTTCATAGTACGCATCGACAATGCTGTCAAAATCGTATGGCAGATACTCTCCGATATTATCGGGGTATTCCGTATAATTTTCGAGTACATAGCGGCGGTACTCCGATTCATACTCTTTTAGATCGTAGGGCTCCTCCGATTCAATATAATAGTCGGAAATCATTGATGCCATTTCCTCGAACTGCCCGTCGTGCAGTATCGAATAGAGCCGCTCGGGAGTACTCCCCGACTCCGGCAGCCCACCAAAATATACGCTGAAAGAGGTGTTCGGATCATCGGCAAGGAGCGTCTGCGTGTAGCTGTCCGTACCGCCGAAACGATCGAAGGTAAAATTTCCGTCATATTTATAAGAAGCTTCCCCCAGCGCATCTTCGGTCATATCGGGCAGCATACGGTAATCGGTAAGAAATGTCTTGTGGTTTATCTCACGGTTTTTGATCTCCAGCGGGAAAGTACCGCCCGCGGAATCAAAGCCCTGCATGAGATGTACCTCGGAGCTGCCGCCCTCTGCCGTTTCAATATGCTGCACTGTATTCTCCGAGAACACAAACTGCGGGAAGAAGCCGTTTTCACGGAATTTGTCCCAGAAATCGTAGGAACGGTAAGTTTTGTTTGAAACAGGCGCCCAGCGTTTCCCCGTGTATTCGGAAGCGGAATACGAACGCAGGTAGAGCGTACTCTCGGCGCCGCTCTTTATCTCGAACATCGTCTCTCCCGTATAATCGAGATCACCGAGAGAGTTTAGCTGTCCTTTGTTCAGTCCGTTCGCAGTGCCGAGACCGAAGCGTTCAAAGAACGTGCCCGAGGTTATATCCTCGATCGTATAGAGAATATCACGCCCGAGCTTGTCGGCGCGCGGATCCTTTTGGTAGTCCGAAAAATCCGCAAACGTATTTATGCAGAATATCACGAGTGCAGTGCTCAGTGCCATCATAAAAGTCTGCTGAAAAGCAGAATACGCCGTATATTTGCCGTGGATCCTGAGCGCCGAGCCAAAACTCGTTACGGTAGAATCACGATCGGCGCGGCGGTAGCCCTGAACGTCTATCGTATACATCAGGATACACACTGTAACTGCCAGCACGAACCAGATCTCGCCGTCAAGGCAATTGAAGGCAAGCGGAACAGCGGCGCCCGACAGCACGAGCAGAGAAAACCACAAACTGCTGCAGCGGCGTATCCCGAAATAAGACAGCAAAAAGCACGCGCCGAAAATGCAGGCGTACATGAACCACAAAAGCTCCGCTTTCGGTTCGTTCAGGTCAAAGAACGTAATATAATACTGACGGGGATACGATCCTGCGGCGGTCAGCACAGAGTACGTCACCTTATTTGCCGCGTGTACAAAGCCGTCGATCACATAATTGTAGTGCCGAAAAAAAACGAAGATATACAGAGCAAGCAGAGCGGTCGTCGCCTTGACGGAATGTCGGTGTACAGCGTTTGCGCCGCAGATCAGCAGACAGCCGACAAAGGCAAAGAACCAGAAGCGGGCTATCTCGGGACTTGTGAAGTATATACGCACAGGCTCGGCGGAATTGACCCCGAACAGCAAGAAGCTGACGGCGAGCATCTGCGCCATACAGATCACGGCAAAGGCAGTCATCACGCACAGCAGAACACTCATCGGCGTGCGTGAATCGAACTTTGACCTGATGCCGATAACGCTTGTCGGAGAGAGCGTTGACTCGCCGCTTTCGCTTATATTCGCCACGTTATGACGTTTTATTTTCTTTTTTATAAAAGTATTTTTTCTATCTTTGATAATCATTATTCCTAACTACACTATCGGAGCGTTTCGCTTCAGTCTTTACCTACATCAATAACGGCGACGCCGTCTGCTATCCTTTCCGATGCTTGGGCGGCGCGGGAATCGTAAATATAATAAACGCCCGAAGGCTCTCTGCCGTTTGAAAAGTACGTTTTGTAAGTCATCATAGCTTCATTTGGCAGCTCACACGACAGGTACGATCTTAGCACCGCCGCCATGTCCTCGAGCTTTTTGATCTCGTATGACGCAAGCGTCCCTGCGCTCGAATACCAGCACACCAGAAACGGCTGACCATCCCCGAGAAGCGATTCCGAAAGCGCCGTAAATTCCGAAAGGACCCTGTCGGCGCGCTCCTTTTTTAATTCTCTGCCGCTGCCGAGCGAGCTTTCGAGCAAAACGATACAGCTTTCCTCGAGCGGCTTTGAAAACTCCTTGACGATCAGCGAATCGTGCTTTGAGCTGAGTCCCCAGTGGACATTGCGCAGATCGTCGCCCTCACGGTACTCGCGAAGCTCGAAGACTTGAGAGCGGTCGTCCCCTTTCTGAGTATCGGAGTACACGTCGCTGTCGGAAACGGAGCTTGTACTGCGGTCAAATGACTGCCGTTTGCTCTTTGACGAAGGCGTTATAAGCACGCTTGCGCCCGCGCACTTTTTTCTTACACGAAACGAGAAAATCCCGAAACAGTCGCAGACAGAAAGTCTTCTGATGTTTGCTTCGACAAGCGCAGCATACGGTGCGCCGAGCGATATATAGATACTTCTCTCGTCATAGGAACCGAGCGAAGTCTTGATCTGCCGCCTGACTGCTCCAATTTCCGATGCATCCTTTATCTCGGTATCAAAAATAATGATCGGCACAGGCAAAAACGAGACGTTTGAAACGACGGCGCAGATCTCGACAAGTCTCTTTTCGGGATCCGCTCTTGACGAGCTGCCGCTGATCCCGGCTGATATGCTCCTGCTTGTAAAGAACGCCATCACTCCGCTTATCAGCGTAAGAGCGAGCACAAGATATATCACATAAAGCGAGATATACGAATTGCAGTATATATAAAATGCCGCAAGCCCCAGCAGGATCACAGCATAAGTAATTCTGTATTTGAGCAAGGAATATCCCCCTTCCCGAAGCATTGAATACCCAATACCGTGTAATCGACAGAATATCAGACTACGGCAGGTTCCTTTTCCTGAGAAAGAATATCCCTGAGCACCTGCTCCGCCCCTACGCCCGCGATCTTTGCCTGCGGACTCATTATCATTCTGTGGGCGCACACATCAATAAAGACGCGCTTTACGTCCTCGGGGATAACATAGTCACGCTTGTGCAAAAACGCCGAAGCCGCTGCCATATTCGAAACGGCGAGCGCGCCGCGGGGGCTGACTCCGAGCGATACCATCTGATTTGATCGGGTCGCCTTCATAAGTCTGGCGATATAATCGAAGATTTCGTCGCTTCTGTAGACCGAATCGACGCTTCTTCTCATCTCGATTATGTCAAACGCCGAAGCGACAGCCTCGACTCGTGAGATCGGATTGACGCCCTGACGGTCCTTTAGCATAGTGACCTCGTTTTCAAGGCTCGGATATCCCATAGTCAGACGTACCGTGAAGCGGTCCATCTGAGACTCGGGCAGCGGCAGAGCGCCCGCCGTACCGACATGGTTCTGAGTTGCGATAACGATATGCGGCGTAGGACATTCATGAGTAACTCCGTCTACCGTTACGGCGTGCTCCTCCATAAGCTCCAGCAGCGCCGACTGAGTTTTGCTCGACGTTCTGTTTATCTCATCGGCAAGCAGCAGATTGCACAAGCCTGCGCCCTTTTTATATTCGAATTTGCCTGTCGCTTTGTTGTATATAGTAAAGCCCGTTATATCGGACGGCATAACATCGGGGGTAAACTGGACTCTCCTGCATTCAAGCTGCATCGCCTTGGAAAACGCGAGCGCCATGGTCGTCTTGCCGACTCCCGGGATATCCTCGATAAGGATATTTCCTCCCGCAAGGATCACCTCCATGACCTTTACAAGAATATCGTCCTTGCCGATCACTGCTTTTTTTACTTCCTTGATTATTCTTACTGCCTGTTTCATACGTCCTCCGAAGTATAGATACATAGTTACATTTGTCATTATAACACCGCAGACCTTTAAATTTCAACAAACCGCAAAAAATATAAAACTATATTTACAGTTTTGTTACATATCGGAGCCATGTTTCGATGATCGTGAAAGGATCACAGCGGGCATTTTTCCTGTATCATACGTCCGCTTATCACGCCGAGGCTTCAATTTTCCGCAAAAAAGTCCACGATTTTCTTGCAAAATCTCCGTGTTGGGTATATAATAATGTATTATACATAAAGGGTGCATTGACGCATCAAAAAGAATGTATAAAGCACGTATGAGGAAAGGATTTTTGATATGTACAAGATTCTTGAAAAAACGGCTCTTAATCCTTCGATGACAAAAATGGTCGTCGAAGCTCCGCTTATAGCTAAAAAAGCAAAGCCGGGTCAGTTCATTATCTTCCGCGTTGACGAGTACGGCGAGCGTGTCCCGCTGACTATCGCAGACACGGACAAGGAGCGCGGCTCGGTCACTATCATATACCAGAAAGTCGGCGCAAGCACTATGCTTCTCGACACGCTCGAAGAGGGTGAAAGCATCCTTGACTTCGTAGGTCCCCTGGGCGTTCCGACAGAGCTTGAAGGCTACAGGAAGGTCGCTGTCATCGGCGGCGGCGCAGGCTGCGCTATCGCATACCCGCAGGCCAAAGCTCTTTTCAATATGGGCGTATCGGTCGATGTTATCGCAGGCTTCAGGAACACCGAACTCATCATACTTGAGGACGAGATGAAAGCTGTGTCGGACAACCTCTATCTTATGACGGACGACGGCTCAAACGGCAACAAGGGCTTCGTTACAACGGCGCTCGAAGAAAACATCAAAAACGGCGCAGGCTATGATCTCGTTATAGCGATCGGTCCCGTTCCGATGATGAAGGCTGTCTGTAATCTGACAAAGCCCTACGGCATCAAGACGATCGTTTCAATGAACCCGATCATGATCGACGGCACGGGAATGTGCGGCGGATGCAGACTGACTGTCGGCGGGAAAACGAAGTTTGCCTGCGTTGACGGACCCGACTTTGACGGCCACGAGGTCGATTTCGACGAGCTTATGAAGCGCAACGTCATGTACAGAAATTCGGAGCAGACGGCAAGAGAAAAGAACTGCCGCCTTATAAGAAATGCAGAGGTGAACGACCATGCCTAATATGTGTCAGACAAAGACTCCGATCCCCGAGCAGGATCCCAATGTCAGAAATAAAAACTTTGATGAGGTAGCGCAGGGCTACACTGTCGAGATGGCTCAGAACGAGGCTGCACGCTGCCTCAACTGCAAAAATCACCCCTGTGTTACGGGTTGTCCCGTAAATATACAGATCCCCGACTTCATTGCGCAGATCGTCAAGGGCGATTTTGAGGAAGCGTACAGGATCATCACAAAGTCAAGCTCGCTTCCCGCCGTCTGCGGCAGAGTATGTCCGCAGGAGAGCCAGTGCGAGTCCAAGTGCGTCCGCGGCATCAAGGGCGAGAGCGTCGGCATCGGCAGACTCGAACGCTTCGTCGCCGACTATCACATGAACAATAATACTGCACCCGCCGAAAAGCCCGAGAGCAACGGTCACAGGGTCGCTGTCATCGGCTCGGGTCCTTCGGGACTTACCTGCGCAGGCACGCTTGCAAAGAAAGGCTACGAGGTCACCGTTTTCGAGGCATTCCACACGGCAGGCGGTGTTCTTATGTACGGTATCCCCGAATTCAGACTTCCAAAATCCATCGTGCAGAAAGAGATTGCGGGACTCAAGGAACTCGGCGTCGATATCCGCACCAATATGGTAATGGGCAAGGTAATGTCGATCGACGAACTTTTTGAAGACGGCTACGAGGCAGTATTTATCGGAACAGGCGCGGGTCTCCCCAACTTTATGGGTATGGAGGGCGAAGGTCTGCTCGGAGTTTACTCCGCAAACGAGTTCCTTACACGCATCAATCTGATGAAGGCGTATAAGGACGAATACGACACTCCGATCATACGCCCGAAAAACGTCGCTGTAGTCGGCGGAGGCAACGTCGCTATGGACGCTGCAAGAAGCGCTCTCAGACTCGGCGCAGAGCACGTTTACATCGTCTACCGCCGCAGCGAAGAGGAAATGCCCGCAAGAAATGAGGAGATCCACCATGCCAAGGAAGAGGGTGTCGATTTCAGACTTCTCAGAAATCCCGTTAAAGTCCTCGGCGACGAAAACGGCAGAGTTGTAGGTCTTGAATGTGTCGAGATGGAGCTTGGCGAGCCCGACGCATCCGGCAGAAGAAGACCTGTCGCAAAGGAAGGCTCAAACTTTGTGCTTGACGTTGACGCCGTTATCATTGCGATAGGAAACGCTCCCAATCCCCTTATCCGCTCGACCACTCCCGGTCTTGAAGCGAACAAGAAAGGCTGTATCGTTGTAAACGAAGAGACTATGCAGACGACAAAGGAAGCCGTTTATGCAGGAGGCGACGCCGTGACGGGTGCAGCTACCGTAATCAAAGCAATGGGCGCAGGAAGACAGGCTGCGGAATCAATTGATGAATACTTGAAAAACAAATAAAACTTGCGGCGGGAATAAAAAAGCGTTCCCGCCGTTATTGTTTTATTGAGATGTTGAAAACTCTTTGGTAATTATCACCATTTGAAAAATCCTGAGAAAATAGTATAATATTACCATAAACAACGAGCAGTTCTGACACAAGTCACGGCGTAAGTCCGGTTGGGATCGGCTGCTCATCATATCTGATATCTTATGTGCAGCGGGTCGCTCCCCTGCACGTTTTTTTATTTCATATTGAAAGGAACAGTTACATGGACAAAAACAACAGTTTTCTTGCCGAGGAAAAGATCACTACTCTTATGAGGAAATATGCGGTACCCTGCATAATATCGCTGCTGGTAGGCGCGCTTTACAATATCGTCGATCAGATATTCATCGCAAACGCCTCGTACTTAGGCTCATACGGAAACGCCGCTAACACGGTAGTTTTCCCGCTGACGGTCATTGCACTTGCGATCGCAGTCATGATAGGTGACGGCTGCTGTGCTTTTGTAAGCATAAGTCTCGGAAAGGACAAGCCAAAGGATGCAAAAAGAAGCGTCGGTAATTCTATCGCAGCCGTTGTTATCTGCTCGCTCGTTCTCTCTGCTTTATATCTGATTTTCAGAGACGGGATAATCGCAATGTTCGGAGGCACCGTCAATGCCGAGACCTTCCGCCATTCGAAAGAATACTTTTTCTACATTACGCTCGGCATACCGTTTTATATGTTTGGTCAGGCGCTCAACCCGATAATACGAGCTGACGGCAGCCCGAAATTTGCGATGATCTCAACTCTTGCGGGTGCGCTCGTCAATATTGTACTCGACCCTGTATTCATCTTTGTATTTAAATGGGGCATGATGGGCGCAGCTGCTGCAACGGTTATCGGACAGGCTGTAACGGCGCTGCTCGCCATTTGGTACATCTTCAATATGAAGACGGTAAAGCCCTCACTCTCCGATCTGAAATTTCACGGCGCTGTACTCAAAAGAACGTTTATTCTCGGTCTTACGAGCTTTCTCTCTCAGATATCGCTCGTTGCGGCTATGGCGGCTATCAACAATATGATACGCAAGTACGGCGCACTTGACCCGATTTTTTCTCAGGAGCAGTTCGCTCAGATACCGATGGCAGTCGTAGGTATCGTTATGAAATTCTTCCAGATAGTTATCTCGATAGTAGTAGGAATGGCGGCAGGGTGTATTCCCGTTGTCGGCTACAATATGGGCGCAGGACACAATGACCGTGTGCGTGAGCTTTTCAGGAAGCTGCTGCTTTGCGAAGCGGCTGTCGGCGCATTGGCGCTCGTTATCGTGGAGATATTCCCTAAAGCGCTCATCGGAATATTCGGCGCCGCAAACGAGAGTGTTTACTACACCGAATTTGCGCTGAGATCGTTTCGTATCTATCTGTGTATGATGATTTTTGCCTGCGTAAACAAGGCGTGCTTCATATTTTTACAGGCAATGGGAAAGGCGCTCGAATCGACTGCGCTGTCTATGGTTCGTGAGATCGTGTTCGGCGTAGGATTTGCTGTACTGCTGCCTGTTTGGTTCGGTCTTGACGGCGTTTTATACTCGATGCCCGTTTCCGACCTTCTGACATTCATGGCAGCGCTCGTACTGATAATCAAAACAAACAAAGAACTTTGCTCGTGATACTCCCCCGCTTGTGCATTCGATATGCGCAGGCGGTTTTTTCATCAAACAATAAACGGACGCTTCAAAAATACCGACATAAGGTGCAGAACACAAAGCTATAAACTGTAAGTTCGCATATGTGTCAGCGGGCACTGTAAGTGTATAATTTTAGTGGGCAGCCGCTCTCGCGGAGCAAAAGTATCGATCCGTAATGCCTGACAGCGGAATTGCCTGCGGACG
>ONIC01000161.1 GCA_900317815.1 uncultured Eubacteriales bacterium
AAGGGCTGAGAAGCACCGACCGAGGCGGCAGCCGAGACGCTGTCACAAGGTACGTTCAGTGCCTTGTGACTGAGGGGTAAAGTGCACCAACAGATTATCAACAAACTAAGTAAGCCGCAGCGGAGGTGTAAACATTTCCACACTCAAAACAGCTCCAAATGCGATGTTATCTGTTGTCTACCTTTTCGGGGTACATATCGTGGCGAGAAAGGCGTTCCCACGCCATCTGCTCCCATTTCGTGCCCGCTTTGCCGTAGTTGCAGTAGGGGTCGATCGAAAGACCGCCTCGGGGGAGGAACTTTCCCCATACCTCGATGTATTTCGGCTCCATCAGAGCGATGAGATCCTTCATAATGATGTTTACGCAGTCCTCGTGAAAGTCGCCGTGATTTCGGAAGCTGAAAAGGTAGAGCTTTAGCGACTTCGATTCGACCATTTTCTTGTCGGGAACGTATGAAATATAGATCGTTGCGAAATCGGGCTGACCTGTGATCGGGCAAAGGCTCGTGAACTCGGGGCAGTTGAATTTTACGAAGTAGTCGTTGTCGGGGTGCTTGTTCGGGAAAGATTCAAGCAGCTTCGGGTCATAATCAAAGATGTAGTTTGTTTTCTTGCCGAGAGCGTGAACGCTCCCAAGCTCGTTGTCGTTTCTCATTTTATCCTCCGTAAAAGTGCGGGCGGGGCTTCATTTTATCGTACTTCCGACCCGCGGAATTGTTGTATTTTACATAAGTTTTTATTGGAATTTCAAAAAGATATTTTATCAAGCACCGCCTGTCGCTCCGCGCGCACCATACCGCAATGCGCCTGCTTTTATTTTGAGTATGATCCGCGGTCAGCCGCCCGCACCTCACGCGGGGGAAGAAAAGCCGCGCAAAGCAGTATTGCCGCGAGTGGAACAAACGCGGTGTAAGCATTTCAACGCCCGATTTTTAGCCGCCATTGAAACTATATATAGCCGCTCGCCGCCGTTGGCGGTCTTCGGCTTTGTTTTTTCTCCAATCGCGGGACTAAACGACAAATGTCATTAACCGACAGCGCGCTTAGGTTTCGCCTTGCTTTGCGGTTTCGCGCGCGGGATAAAAGCAACGCACAACAAAAACTCCCCGCGCGGATCATATAAAAAAATATAAAAGCAAACGTATTGCGGTATGGTACGGCTTGAATTACAAAATAACTCTACATTACACACTCAAATATGTCAGCGGGTACTGCCCGCCGCGGCACTAAAGGTAATGCACTGAACAGCCAAAGTTCGCGTATATGCCTGCGGGCGCTCGCCCGCCGCGCGGATCATATAAAAAATAAAAAGCTGTCAGTCGGCGGTATGGTGTGGCTTGGATCACGAATTGCGAATTGCGAATTGCAAATTAATTATAACTCCACACTCCTCACTCATAAGAGCGCAGGGTCTTTTATGCCGTTGAGCGCGAATGCCTTCGCTCGGTCAAGGCACGTTCCGCATTTTCCGCACGGGCGGTCGAACGATTCGTAGCAGCTCCATGTCAGCTCGTAGGGGACTTGAAGCTCCAGTCCCTTTTTCACAACGTCCGCCTTTGTAAGTCCGACAAAGGGCGCTTCGACTTTGAGCTGACCGCCGCTTCCGAGATATACGGCTCGGGAGATCGCCTCGTTGAACTCCTCGGAGCAGTCGGGGTAGGCGTTGCCTGCGGCGTCGTCGGAATGTGCGCCGTAGTAGATCACCTCGCAGCCGTTCGACAGCGCAACGCTCGCCGCCGCCGACAGGAAAAGACCGTTCCTGAACGGAACGTAGGTCGAAACGGGCTTGCCGTCCGTCTTTTCGAGCTGGTCGGCGTAGCTCTCCTTCGGGACCGCATTTTCGGAGGTGTCGAGAAGCGTTGAGTCCGAGCCTTCGAACATCTCACGCAAATCGAGGTGACGGTGAAAAACGCCGTAACGCTCCGTTATTTTTTTTGCCATAAGCAGCTCCCGTGAGTGCTTCTGACCGTAATAGACAGACAGCGCGATGACGTTTTCCGCGCCGTATTTGTCGATCGCCATTGCAAGGCAGGTAGTCGAGTCTACGCCGCCGCTGAACAGTACGAGTGCTTTCATAATGATCTTCCTTTCAAGCTGTTGTCGGTCATTCGATAAGACGGGCAAGCTCTGCGCTGTTTCTGAACTGACCCGTGAGTGTGCGTGTTTCTGTTCTTGCGCCGACATTTTTTATGCCGCGCGCCGTCATACAGCTGTGCGAGCCGACGATCTTGACGGCGACGGAGTCCGTGTCGGCGGCGATGGAGATTATCTCTGCGATGTCGCTGCCGAGCTTTTCCTGAAGCTGGAGCCGCTTTGCCGCCATGTCGCATATCCGCGCGATCTTCGACAGTCCGAGCACCTTTCCGTTTGGGATATATGCGACGTTCACCGTCATATCGTACATCAGCGCAAGATGGTGCTCGCAGTAGCTGAATACGGTGATGTCCTTCATAACGATGTACGGCTGATTTGAGTAGTTCATTTCAAACGTCTTGCCGAACATCTGAGCTATCTCACGGTTAGAGTAGGCGATACCCTCGAACACCTCGGCGCACATATTCGCAACTCTCCTCGGTGTCTCAGCAAGACCCTCTCTGTCGGGGTCTTCGCCGATCGCTTCGAGAAGTCCCCTGATGTGATATTCTATCTTTTCCTTGTCCATTCAGACGCCCCTCCTTTCGGGATCCCAGATAAATTTGTGCATTTGGAGCTGAACCCTGACGGAGTTCAGACCTCTCTCTATCATATATTCCACGATCTCGGCGGGCGTTATCTCACCGAAAACGGCGCTCAGATACACATAGCAGCGCTGCGTCAGGCTGTACTGCTTTATGATCTGCTCGGCTCGTTCGAGATCGTTCCTGTTTCCGACAACGAATTTTACGCAGTCGCCGTGCGAAAGGTACTTGTAGTTTTCAAGCACCATTTTTCCCTCCATACCGCTCGACGGCGACTTGTAGTCGAGGGTGAAAAACGGGCGTGCAGGAAGCTTTGAAAGAGCGTCTATCGGAACGCTGCCGTTTGTCTCGATCTCGACTGTATGACCGCACAGGATCAGAGCCTTAACGAGTGGGGAGAGGGCGTGAAGCATCGGTTCGCCGCCCGTTATCGTTACGTTTTTAACGCCCTTTGCAAAGGCGCACAGCTCGTCCTCGCTCATCATCTCAAAAGGCGCATCTTCACGGTACGCCCACTTTGTATCGCAGTACGGGCAGCGCAGATTGCAGCCCTTCAAGCGGATAAACGCCGCAAGCTCGCCCGCCCGTGCTCCCTCTCCGTTTATGCTTACGAATTTTTCGACAACGGGGTAATTCATACGCGACCCTCCGAATAAGAAGCGCAGTTGTCGGGCGTTTCATAGACCGTGACGACTGAGACGGGGAGTCCCTTTTCATTTAATATATGATAAAACGCCCGCGCGAAGTTTTCGGCGGTAGGGCGGTAGCTGACCTCGATCAGGCGGAAGCCCTCCGAGGAAAGCGCATCTACCGTTGTATTTTTCAGCGAGCCTTTTTCAAAGATGAGGGCGTGGTCAAAGCTGTCGGCAAGCTCACGGACGAGCTTTTTCAGATCTCCGAAGTCGATGACCATTCCCCGCTTCTCGCCGCTGTCCAAAAGCTCCTCCGAGGAGACGGCGACTTTGATCGTCCAGCGGTGACCGTGGATATTTGCGCATTTGCCGCTGTAACCCGCAAGAAAATGCGCCGAGTCAAAAGCGGCAGTAGTTTCGAGTGTATACATTGAGATACCGACCTTTCGTTTGGTATAGAGTACGGTTTGATATTTGTCAAAAATGATACGGGCAATAAAAAAGCGCGGCGAAAAGCCGCACCGTTACGAGTTCCTGCCGCACTTCGGGAAGCGCTGCGGAAAAATCCCGCAAACGCCCGAAAGCGAAAGCCCGTAGTTTTGTTTAAGGACAGGATGGTGCAAACGAACTGTCCGCATTACTGCACTATCATTATAACTCTAAAACGTGAGATTGTCAATGCGTGCAGGCGGCGAGTCGCCGCTGACAAATACGCGAACTCAGGTTGATGTATGCCTTACCTTTAGTGCCGCGAGCGGGCAGCGCCCGCTGACATATACGCGAGCGGGCAAGCGCCCGCAGGCATTTACGCGAACTCGGTTTATTGTATGCGTCACTATCGTGCCGTGATCATACTTTACAGATATTTGCCGCATACTTTGCCAAAAGCAACTTTGTCCCTCACCCACACCGCACCGCAATGCGTTTGCTTTTATTTTTATATAGGATCCGCGGGCAGCCGCCCGCACCTCACGCGGGAAAGGTTGAGACGTGCAAAAGAATATCGCCGCGTCTGCAACTTTCGAATTATAAAAACAGGAGCGACAGCGACTCCGATATTATTCAGTATTCATTGTTCAGTATTCATTGTTCCCACGGCGCCCACGGCGCACAACCCCACACTCAATTAAAACTCCACATTCAATCACGTAAGTCGGCACGTCCCCTGCACATTTTGACGTAAGTGTATAATTTTAGTGGGCAGTCACTCTTGCGGAGAGAAACTATCGATCCGCAATACCTGACAGCGGAATTGCCTGCGGACG
>ONIC01000108.1 GCA_900317815.1 uncultured Eubacteriales bacterium
ATCAGTTGGCTATAAGAAGAACAGATTAACATATGCGGCAATAAAGATATGCCACATTTAAAGTTGGGCGGTAATTGCCTGCGGTCGCTCGACCGCCGGATCGGCTTCGGGATATGGTCGCCCGATATTATCAGTGTCTCACTTAAAAACGAAAGGGTAATCTATGTCTGTATTAACCGTCAGCAATCTTTCCATGGCGTTTGCCGAAAGAACGCTGTTTGACAATGTTTCATTTCACCTTGAAAAAGGCGATAAAGTCGGACTTATCGGCGCCAACGGCACGGGTAAGACGACGCTTTTTAAAATAATCACAGGGCAGCTTGCGCAGACGGGCGGCGGTGTCTCGAAGGAGAAAAACCTGCGCGTCGGCTATATGGAGCAGTTCTCGTGCAGCGTATCGGGAAGGACTGTCTATACGGAGCTGCTCAGCGTTTTTGACAAGCTGATCGCTTCGGAGCAGAGACTTGCCGATATCGTGGTTCAGATGGAAAACGGCGATCACTCAAGGGAAACGCTTCTTGAGGAGATGACGCTGCGTGAAAAGTTCGAGCTGGACGGAGGTCTGACCTACGTCAGCCGGACAAAGGCTGCGCTGATCGGTCTGGGATTTCCCGAGAGCGAATTTGATATGTCTGTCGAAAAGCTCAGCGGCGGACAGCGGTCAAAGCTTGCGCTTGCGAAGCTTTTGCTGTCGGGATCGGATATACTGCTGCTCGACGAGCCGACGAACCATCTCGATATATCGGCGGTGAACTGGCTCGAAGGCTTCATAAAGGATTACAAGGGCACTGTGCTCGTTGTATCGCACGACCGTTATTTCCTCGATGAAGTCACAAATAAGACTATCGAGATAGAGCACGGAAAGTCACGTATGTACATAGGCTCGTACACGGAATTTATAGAGAAAAAGCAGAAGATCCTCGAGGAAGAGCGCGCCCATTACGAGCAGCAGATGAAGGAGATCAGACGCATCGAGGGCATCGTTGAACAGCAGAAGCGCTGGGGCGTGGCGCATAATTTCATCACCGCAGCAAGCAAGCAGAAGCAGGCGGACAGGCTCAGGGAAGATCTCACGGCTCCCGACAGCGAGCTTGAGACGATACAATTCAAGTTTACGCCGAAATGCGAGACGGGAGAGGACGTTCTTATCTGCGAGAATCTTGCGAAAAGCTTTGATGACAAGCACCTGTTCTCGAATGTCAATATGCACATAAGAAAGGGCGAACGTGTCTTTATACTCGGTGAGAACGGCTGCGGCAAGACGACGCTGCTCAAGATAATTCAAAAAATATACAGCGCCGATGCAGGCAGCGTATACCTCGGAGCAAATGTCGAGATCGGCTATTACGATCAGGTGCAGAGCGGACTTGATCTCAGGAAGACGGCGCTCGGGCAGGTCTGGGATACATTCCCGTATATGACGGAAACGAAGATCAGAACGGCGCTCGGCAGATTTCTTTTCAAGGGCGACGACGTTTTCAGACCGATCGGAGAAATGAGCGGCGGCGAGAGATCGCGCATAGCGCTTTTGCAGCTTATGCTGAAGGGCGCAAATTTCCTGCTGCTTGACGAGCCGACAAACCATCTCGATACGTCGTTCCGTGAGCAGCTCGAGAAAACGCTTTCGGAGTACACGGGCACTATGCTGATGGTGTCGCATGACAGATACTTTATCAACAAGCTCGCAGACAGGATACTTGTGCTCGGGGAAAACGGCGTGACGGAGTATCTCGGCAACTATGACTACTACATAGAAAAAACGCAGGAGAAGTTCGACAAGGGTATCTTCAGATCGGCCGCCGCACCGAAGGAGAATAAAGACAAAAAGCAGAACGAATACTTCCGCCGCAAGGAGGAGCGCTCTCAGCTCAACAAGGCGAAGTCCCGCCTTACAAAGTGTGAGAAGGCTATCGAGGAGACGGAAAACGAGATCGGAAGTATGCAGGAGCTGCTGTCGGGAGAAGAAGCGCAGAACGACTACGAGAAGCTGATGGAATATACGGAGAAGCTGGGTCAGCTAAATTCGCAGCTCGAAGCCCTTTATGAGGAATGGGAAGAAGCGGGCGACACGCTTTCAGAGCTTGAGGAGAGCGCAATGTGACGGCTTTGACAAAATGCGTGCAGGGCAATGTCGTGACGGTGAAAGCGCCGCAAGCGAATAAATGCGGCGATAACGGAAAATACACCCGAAAGGAGCTGAAAATATGCCGCAGATGATAACGGCGCTGATTGTCGTTCTTTTAGCCGCCAACCTCGGTATTCTTATTTTTGTGATGATAAAGCTGACAGGCTCGTCAAATTCGGATATCGTCGAGTCGGTCAGAAAGACGGACAAGCACCAGAAGGAGATATACGAGCGGCTTACCTCGCAGCAGAGCAAGCTGCGCAGGGAGCTGTCCGCACAGAACAGTACGCAGCGGCAGGAGCTGTCTTCGAGCGTTCAGAACAGTGTGACGGCGCTGAGCAGCGTGTTGAGCGAGAACCTCAACAATTCCCTTTCCGCACAGAATAACAGACTGCTCAGCATGGAGGAGCGGCTCAAGACCTTCTCGGTCGAAAATGAGCAGAAGCTCTCGCAGATCAGAGATACGGTAGAGGCAAGGCTCGACAAGATACAGGAGCAGAACAACGTAAAGCTTGACGAGATGAGGACTATCGTCACCGAAAAGCTCAACCGCACGATCGACAGCAGAATGACGGAGTCGTTCAAGCTGGTAAACGACAGGCTCGAGCAGGTCTATAAAGGACTCGGAGAGATGCACAACCTCGCTTCGGGAGTCGGGGATCTCAAAAAGGTGCTGTCAAATGTAAAGACGCGCGGTATCCTCGGTGAAGTGCAGCTCGGAGCGATACTCGGAGAGATACTCAGTCCCGATCAGTATGAAGCGAATGTCATGGTCAGACCCGATTCGAGACTGAATGTGGAGTACGCCGTAAAGATGCCCTCGGGCAGCGGCTTTGTGTATCTTCCGATAGATTCAAAGTTCCCGGGCGATACATACTCTGCTTTGAAGGACGCCTACGAGAGCGGCGACCCTGTGCAGACGGACAACGCCGCAAAGGCTCTCGTCAGGCGTATCAGAAGCGAGGCAAAGGATATTCACGACAAGTATATCTGCCCGCCGTATACGACCGATTTTGCGATACTGTTCCTGCCCTTCGAGGGACTGTACGCAGAGGTAGTCAACAGGGGAATGATCGAGACGCTCCAGCGGGAGTATCACGTAAATATCGCAGGGCCGTCCACTATGGCGGCGCTTTTGAACAGCCTTCAGATGGGATTTCGGACGCTCGCTATCGAGAAGCGCTCCAACGAGGTGTGGAAGCTGCTCGAGGAGATCTCCTCGGAGTTCGGCACGTTCGAACGATCGCTCTCAAGCGCGCAGGATAAGCTCAGGAGCGCAGACGAGGAGCTTGAAAAGCTCGTGGGAGTAAGAACAAGGCAGATGCAGAGGAAGCTTGCGAAGCTCTCCGACTACAGCGATAATAATTACCAATAAAAAACAGAATTAAACCTCCGCTTCACGGCAATACTGTTATCAGGAACATCGTGAAACGGAGGAATTTTTTTGCAGTACAGCAAGGTCGAGATCTGCGGAGTCAATACGGCGGATATAAAGGTACTCAGTGAAGATGAAAAGAAAAGACTGCTCCATATCGTAAAGCACGGAGAAACGAAGGCTCAGCGCTCACAGGCGAGAGAGGAGCTTATCAAGGGCAATTTAAGACTGGTGCTCAGCGTTATCGGCAAATTTTCAAACAGGGGAGAAAACCCCGACGATCTTTTTCAGGTTGGCTGCATAGGCTTGATGAAGGCGATCGACAACTTTGACGATTCGCTCGATGTCCGCTTTTCTACCTACGGAGTGCCGATGATAATAGGCGAGGTCAGAAGATACCTTCGTGACAGCAATTATATCCGTGTCAGCAGGAGTATCCGTGATACGGCGTATAAGGCGATGCAGTGCAGAGAAAAGCTGCAGAACGCATGGTCGAGAGAGCCGACTGTCGAAGAGATAGCAAGGGAGCTTGACCTGCCGAGAGAGAGCGTCGTCATTGCGCTTGAAGCGATAGTAGATCCCGTGTCCTTGTACGAGCCTGTATTCTCGGACGGGTCGGACACGGTGTATGTGATGGATCAGATAAGCGACAGCGCAGGGGAGTCAAGCTGGCTGGACGAGCTGTCTATCAGAGAGGCGATGGAGAACCTCACCGACAGGGAAAAACGGATCCTTGCGCTGAGATTTTACACGGGGAAGACACAGATGGAAGCGGCGAAGGAGATAGGCATCTCGCAGGCGCAGGTCAGCAGGATCGAAAAGGGAGCTATGGAGAAGATCAAGAAGAGCTGCAGATAAATATATTAACTGCCAAAAAGCACACACCGCACAAAGCCGAAAAAGCTCTGTGCGGTGCTTGTGCTAAGGCGTTTTATGGAAAAAACTTGTAATCTAAAACTTGTAATCCTATTTTAAGGGCAGACCGTGTCAAAATAGCAGACAGTGCCGATGAATACGGGGACGTTGTTCTGCATGTCGTAGATCACGTAGATGAAGGGGCGGTCGAGGTAGACATACTTGCAAGGCTCAGGCTCGTAAGCGGAGTCGGCCACAATGTCGATCACCGTGACAGCGGCGGCCTTTGTGCCCTGCTCGTCAAGCTCGATGAACGTCTTGTGAGTGACCTTGTCTACGTAAACATGTCTGTCGTCGCCAGTTTCGGCAAGCTTCGAGAGGTCGGATACCTCACGGTCGAAAACGTCCGTCAGTCCCATATCCTGAAGTATTTCCTTCATACCGTAGGTGCGTTCGTACTTGAACTTCGGCATCTTCGTGTGAACCTCGCAGCCTCTGCTTCTCGTGTTCACAAGATCATAGATCGTCGAGTCGTTCATCTGAGCGATGTACTCGTCAACCGTTACACCCTCGTTCGGCAGGATCGCTACAAAGCTGTACTTTTCGTCGCGCAGAAGCCAATCGTCGCCCGAGGGATCCGGATAGTACGTGTCGTAGGGCTTGATGAAGCCCGTGGAGAGGTCGTCGCTGATGTAGAGGCTCTCGGTGCCGTGCAGAAATTCGGTACGTGCCATGGTACCGTTGTAGTTTTGGAAATACTCATCCCAGACGTCTGACTTTTTGTACGGATCCTCCCAGTCAGCCTTGAACGCGACGGCGTTCAGCAGCAGCGCGAGCGTGTTTTCGTTAAGGCTGCCCCTCGGCACGACAGAGTCGATCATATCCTTCGTGTTGGTCTTGACCCAGGCGTTGATCTTGTCGACCGTGGAGTCGTTTGCAGGCTCGTAGAATACCTCCGCGAAGTAGTCCTGCTGTATCTCCTTTACAAAATCATCGTTCAGCAGCACGTCGGGACGCTGCATAACGAACATCGAGTTCGCCGCGCTGAGATAATTGCCGCGGTTGATCTGCGACATATAGCCGTTTATGTAGCGGTTGATGTCCTCCGTTGTGATATTGCCGCCGCCGAGCAGATCGAGCATCTGGGCGCGCGTGTTGTTGTCGGCGCCGTTGTTGAGCATAGACAGCGCAATGTAGACAGACAGCGGGGAGACAAGCGAATTCTCGCCCTGAGTGTACGTGCGCTTGAAAAGCTCGCTCGAGAAATCGTTCATGCCGTCGTTGACGGTGTACTCCATGTTATCGGACTTGTCTGCGCCCGAGATCGCGCTGATGCCGACACTTTCCCGCAGGATAAGCACTGCGTCGTTTGACGTGATATATCCGTCATAGTCTGCGTCGGAGCGGGAGCGTGCCGTGTTTGACAGCTCGTCCTCGGAGAGCGACTGGCGAAGCACGCTTAAAGCATCGTTGGACGAAAGACTGCCGTCACCGTCTCTGTCGCCCTTTATTACCAGTGTGCGTGCGCCTGCCGTGACAGTTGCCGCCGATACAGCCGAGACAGCCGCAAGAGCCGCCGCAATGATGCGCTTTCCAGTATTTGTTCCGATTATTTTTTTCATAAAAATTCCTCCTTACGAGTTGTTTACTTATTAGACGAACGAAAGGCGAAAAACTCTCACCTTTTTTTGAAAAAAATCTCAAGATCGTATACTTTAACAAAAGTACCAAGCCGATTTTTTGCACAATGTACAAAGATCGGCTTGGCTTTGTAATACTGATTACTCGTAAAACGTGCAGACCGGCTAAAGCGTATCGGCGTTTACATCGGGAAATATTCGCTCAGGATATCCTCGGCGCCGTCTGTGTATGCGTATGCGGCGGAAAGCGTACCGCCGTGATATACTTCGAAGTGATCGTTATATATCTTGTACAGCATTTCGCTGTCGGAGAAGGTCACTGTTCCGAGACATACGCCGCCGTCGGACGTTTCCTCACTGCCTGTCAGAGCGTTTTCAAGCGCAGATACTTTTTTTGCATCGGTGACGACGGTCTTTTCCTGCGTGAGGATCACTGCGGTGACGGCGGGAGCTTCGTCCTCCGGCAGCTGCGGCGCTGCGTCTGCGGCATAATCAACGGCGTTGTCGTTGTAAGCTGTCATATCGTCGGCTGCTTTCTGTGTGTCTTCTTCTTCAAAGGAGCTGAGATCGGCGGGGTGTTCGGCGCTGCCCGAGTAGTTTTCGGCAGTGTAGCTGTCACGGGCGCGATCGTCTTGCGCAGTGCTGCTGTTCGGCACTGTCAGCGCAGAGCGAAGCCCTACCGATGTCAGAATGACAAAAGCGGCGGCGATGGGGAGGATGCTGAGCCTTACGGCGCGAACACGGCGGTCGTGCGCTTTCAGCTCCTCGGCACGTTCGAAAACGAGCTTTTCAAAGTCGCTGTTATTCATCATGGCTGTATCCCTCCTCCGTCAGAATTTTTTTAAGAGCCGCTTTTCCTCTCGTTACGTAGTTGTCGATCTGCTTCGGCGACTTGTGCATGACTGCGCCTGCTTCGCTGTACGACATATTCTCAAAGTAGACAAGCAGCAGCGCAGTGCGGTAGTTGTCATTGAGCTTCGGCAGCGCATTGTGAAGCATACGGGAACGCTCGTCCTTTATCATTCTTGATTCGATCTCCTCGTAGCAGTCGTCGGCGGCAAAGCGGGACTGATCTTCAAGCAGCGTCAGGCGTGAATATTTCCTGATATGATTGACCGCTTTGTGATGCGCGATCGAAAATATGTAGGATTTGAGTGACGATCGGAACGCAAAGCGGGAGGGCCTTGCGATAAGCTCCGCAAAGCAGTCGGCAGCGATATCCTCGGCGGTGTCGGGATCCCGGACAAAGCCGTTTATGAAGAAAATGAGCGGCTCGCGGTATTCGTCGATGACGGCGGAAAAAGCGTTCCTGTCTCCGTCAAGAAATTGTCTGAAAGCGTCTTCTGCACGGGGCACGATAGCTCCCCCTCTCTGTTAATTAGTCGTATAAAACGGTCTGTCTCCTCACCGTGGGGAGAGGAAAATTTATAATTTCAGTTTACCACATAATCGTACAGAAATCCAGCAAATTATATAATAAATCAATGTAAGTCTCAGAAATATTATAAAAACTTGAAATATCTCGTATGTTTTGATATAATATATTATAATTCGAGAGGAGTGGTTATAGTGTCTGTTCCTAAATACGATGAATTTATGCCAACAATTATCAAATTCCTTGGTGACGGAAAAACTCATTCAATCAAAGAAATTACGGACTATTGCGCCGTTGAGTTTAAGCTCTCCGATGAGGACAGAGCCGAAACAATTTCCAGCGGTCAGTCAAAGCTCGTAAATCGTGTCGGTTGGGCGAAAACATACTTAAAAAAAGCGGGACTTCTGGAAAGTCCGAAGCGCGCTCATTATTGTTTAAGCGATGAAGGCAGAAGAGCTTTTGAAAATGGTGCAGAGCGTGTTACGGTGGATTTTTTATACAATTATGATTCCTTTAAGGAGTTTCAGAATAAAACTGTTCAGAGTAATATGAATTCAGCTTCGTGCAATGAGAGCAATATCGAAACTCCGCAGGAACAGATAGTGTCCGCACTGAATACACTTAACGAGCAATTATCGGAAGACCTTATGACGGAGATCATGAAGATCAGTCCTTTCGAATTTGAACGCCTTGTAGTAAAACTTCTTATTGCTATGGGATATGGCAGCCTGGAAGAAAATAGGGACGCTGTAACAAAAAAAGCGAGAGATGAAGGGATAGACGGAGTTGTAAGCGGCGATAAGTTCGGCTTTGATTCTATATATATTCAAGCAAAGCAGTGGAAACCTGATAATGTTGTGAGCCGACCGGAGATACAAAAATTCTTGGGAGCACTTGCAGGTCAGGGAGCGTCTAAAGGTATTTTTATTACTACCTCACAGTTCTCAAAGGAAGCGATAGCTTTTGCCGCTAAACAGCTCCACTGCAAGATCGTGCTTGTTGACGGTAAGCAGCTTGCAAAGCTTATGATAGACTACAATCTCGGCGTTTCGACTGTTGCTACATATAATGTAAAGCGTTTGGATTCAGATTTCTTTAATGAGGATGTTTGACAATCAAATCGTGCATAGTTTTCGGCTGTTATCGCAGTTGTAAAATTATGCACGATATTTTTGTGTATTAATCACATATCGTTATCTGTTGAAATTTATTTTATAATCTGCACACCGTACCGAGCGTTTCTTGGCTGTATCTGCCGTGTAGACTGCGAAAACGCTCGGATATTATGCGAAAAGTCGGAAATTTTCTTTTGTCAAGACGGAATTTTTTGAAATTTCCTCTTGACAAACGCTTGCAAATCGGCTAAAATAGGTTATTGTATCATAATAGCCGATTTTGGGCGTTTCAAGAAATTTTGACGATTTTTGTATCGCAAACGCACTAATATTTACGAAATTTAGTTGAAATATTTGTGCAAGTATACAAAGTTAAAAACGCTGTGAGACCCCGGAATTTTGTGCCGTGAAAATCTTTGCGGCGCGGCTGTGTTTCAAATTTAAGATTGGAGTGACAGCAAGCCTATGGTGAATGTAAAGCCTGTACAAATGGGAAGTACGACACGTATGAGCTTCGGCAAGATCGACGAAGTTATCGGTATGCCCAACCTTATCGAAATTCAGAAAAAGTCATACGAGTGGTTTTTGAACGACGGGCTCAAAGAGGTTTTCAGAGATGTTTCGGGTATCTGTGACCATTCGGGAAACCTTGTGCTCGATTTTGTAGACTATTTCCTCGATGTATCTCATCCGAAGCATTCCGTTATAGAGTGCAAGGAGAGAGACGCTACATACGCAGCGCCGCTCAAGGTCACGGCAAGACTTACGAACCGTGAGACAGACGAGGTAAAGGAGTCCGAGATCTATATGGGCGATTTCCCGCTCATGACGGAAAGCGGCACCTTCGTTATCAACGGCGCAGAGCGCGTTATCGTATCTCAGTTAGTCAGAAGCCCCGGCGTGTACTATAAAATGGATCACGACAAGACCGGTAAGGAGCTTTTCTCCTCGACCGTTATCCCTAACAGAGGCGCATGGCTTGAATACGAAAACGACATCAACGACGTTTTCTATGTAAGAATAGACAAGAACAGAAAGATCCCCGTTACGGCGTTCCTGCGTGCTCTCGGTCTCGGTACGGACGAGGAGATCCTCGCCTACTTCGGCGACGACGACAGAATGAAGGCAACGATCCAAAAGGACGGCTGCTCGAACTGCGAGGAAGGTCTTATCGAGGTATACAAGAAGCTCAGACCCTCCGAGCCTCCGACGGTAGAGAGTGCTCAGCAGCACATCGACAATCTGTTCTTCGATCCGAGACGCTACGATATGTCGAGAGTCGGCAGATACAAGTACAACAAGAAGCTCGGCATTTCGAGAAGAATCACGGGACAGAAGCTGTCTCAGCCTGTTGTAAATCCGAGAACGGGCGAGCTTCTCGCTATGGACGGCGACACGGTAACAAAGGAGCTTGCTCTCGAGATCGAGAATGCAGGCGTTAAAGAGGTCTTCGTAAAGCTCGAGAACGATACCGAGGTCAAGGTTATCTCCAACGGTATGGTCGATATGACAAAGTACGTTGACTTCGATATCAAGGAGAAGTGCGAGATCGACGAGAAGGTACGCTTCAGCGTTCTCTGCGAGATCCTCGACAGCGGTCTTGAGGGCGAAGAGCTTATCGAGGAGTGCGCAAGAAGAAGAGGCGACCTCGTTCCGAACACTATCACGATAGACGATATCTTTGCGTCCGTCAACTATATGAACAACCTTGCCTGCGGAATCGGTACGACCGACGACATCGACCACCTCGGCAACCGCCGTATCCGCTGCGTAGGCGAGCTTCTTCAGAATCAGGTCAGGATCGGCTTCTCGAGACTTGAAAGAGTCGTCAGAGAGAGAATGACGCTCCAGGCTCAGGATATGGAGAGCATCACTCCGACATCGCTTATCAACATCCGTCCCGTGACGGCGGCTATCAAGGAGTTCTTCGGTTCTTCTCCGCTTTCACAGTTCATGGATCAGAACAACCCGCTCGCAGAGCTTACACATAAGAGACGTCTTTCGGCGCTCGGTCCCGGCGGTCTTTCAAGAGACCGCGCAGGATTTGAGGTCCGTGACGTTCACTACAGCCACTACGGAAGGATGTGCCCGATCGAGACCCCTGAAGGACCGAACATCGGACTTATCTCCTACCTTGCGACATTCGCAAGAGTAAACTCCTACGGCTTCGTAGAGGCTCCTTTCAGAAAGATAGACAAGGCTACCGGCGTCGTAACGGACGAGGTAGTATATATGACTGCCGATATGGAGGACGAGTTCATCGTGGCTCAGGCAAACGAGCCGCTCGACGAGAACCACCGCTTCGTCAGAAAGAAGGTCCACGGCAGATACAGAGATGAGTTCGTAGAGCTTGAGGCTTCCCGCTTCGACTATATGGACGTATCTCCGAGAATGGTAGTATCCGTTGCAACGGCAATGATCCCGTTCCTCGAGAACGACGACGCAAACCGTGCGCTCATGGGTTCGAACATGCAGCGTCAGGCAGTGCCGCTCCTCGTTACAGAGGCTCCGATCGTCGGCACAGGCATCGAGTACAAGGCAGGCGTTGACTCGGGCGTTTGTATCCTCGCAGAGGACGAAGGCGTTGTAACTCAGGTAAGCGCAGATACTATCACAGTAAGATATGACAGCAAGGGCGATGACGCTGTTCTTGACGATACAGGCAGAGTCGTCGAGTACGAGGTCACAAAGTTCCTCCGCTCGAACCAGGGCACCTGCATCAATCAGATCCCGATCGTCGAGGTCGGTCAGAGAGTGAAGAAGGGCGATGTCCTTGCGGACGGCCCCGCAACGGATCACGGCGAGATCTCGCTCGGCAAGAACGCTCTCATCGGCTTTATGACATGGGAAGGCTACAACTACGAGGACGCCGTACTTCTTAACGAGAAGATGGTAAGAGACGACTACTACACATCTATCCACATCGAGGAGTACGAGACGGAAGCAAGAGAGACAAAGCTCGGACCCGAGGAGATCACGGCAGAGATCCCGAACGTCGGTGACGATATGCTCAAGAACCTCAACGAGGACGGTATCATCCGCATCGGCGCAGAGGTCAAGACAGGCGATATCCTGGTAGGTAAGGTAACGCCGAAGGGCGAGACCGAGCTTACCGCAGAGGAGAGACTGCTCCGTGCGATCTTCGGTGAGAAGGCAAGAGAAGTCAGAGATACGTCGCTGAGAGTTCCGCACGGCGAATGCGGTACTGTCGTTGACGTAAAGGTATTCACAAGAGAAAACAGCGATGAGCTGCAGCCCGGCGTAAACAAGGTAGTCCGCTGCTATCTTGCTCAGAAGAGAAAGATCAGCGTCGGCGATAAGATGGCAGGCCGTCACGGAAACAAGGGTGTCGTTTCGAGGATCCTTCCTCAGGAGGACATGCCGTTTTTGCCCGACGGTACTCCGCTTGATATCGTGCTCAACCCGCTGGGCGTACCTTCACGTATGAATATCGGTCAGGTACTCGAAGTTCACCTGGGCTACGCTGCGAAGGCGCTTGGCTGGAAGATCATGACGTCTGTCTTTGACGGCGCCCATGAGCAGGATATTTTCGATATATACAAGGACCTTGCGGTCAAGGCTAAAAACGGCGAGCTCCCGCCGCCCGCTTCCCCGAAGTACATCGACTTTACGGAGTGCTTCGAGAAGGACGGTATCTCCATGGAGTGTAAAACGAAGGTGCGTGACGGCAGAACGGGCGAGTACTTCGACAACCCCGTAACGGTAGGCTATATGTACTACCTCAAGCTCCATCACCTCGTTGACGATAAGATCCACGCTCGTTCCACAGGTCCGTACTCGCTCGTAACTCAGCAGCCGCTCGGCGGTAAGGCTCAGTTCGGCGGTCAGCGTTTCGGAGAGATGGAGGTATGGGCGCTCGAGGCATACGGCGCAGCATACACGCTGCAGGAGATCCTGACGGTCAAGTCGGACGACGTTGTAGGACGTGTCAAGACTTACGAGGCTATCGTCAAGGGCGAGAATATCCCGAAGCCGGGTATCCCCGAGTCGTTCAAGGTGCTTATCAAGGAGCTTCAGTCGCTCGCTCTCGACGTTCGTGTTATCGACGAAAACGGCGAGGAGATAGATCTCAAGCAGGATCTCGATGAGGAGACGAACCCGAAGGCAGTCGAGAACAGCGCATTCCCCGGAAAGAGCGTTCTCACGGCAAAGGATATGAAGGGCTTCACCGTTGACGACAACCCCGAGAACAAGGGCGTGTTCGGCGACGGAGATCTGCTTGACGACGCATATAACGACGATGCCTTCTTCGGTGACGAGGATTACGGCGACGACGACGTATTCGACGACGATATGGACAGCGACGGAGAGGATTACATCGAAGACATCGACGCCGATGAGGACGACTTCTACGGCGACGGCGAAGACTATTAATTTTAGGAGGATAAAGAACTATGGCATTTAATGCATTTAATTCCGTAAAGATAGGTCTTGCATCCCCTGAGCAGATCAAATCTTGGGCTTATGCCGAGGACGGCGAGGTCAAAAAGCCCGAAACCATAAACTACCGCACACTGAAGCCCGAGAGAGACGGACTTTTCTGCGAGCGCATTTTCGGACCTCAGAAGGACTGGGAGTGCAACTGCGGTAAGTACAAGAGAGTAAAGTATAAGGGCAAGGTCTGCGAAAACTGCGGCGTTGAGATCACACGCTCGAAGGTAAGACGCGAGCGCATGGGCTATATCAGCTTAGCCGCTCCCGTATCGCATATCTGGTACTTCAAGGGTATCCCGTCGAGGATCGGTCTTATGCTCGATATCTCCCCGAGAACGCTCGAGAAGGTGCTCTACTTTGCGGCTTACATCGTAACAGATCCCGGCGAGGCAAGAGAGCTGAAGGAGTGCCAGTGCCTTTCCGAGACAGAATACAGAGAAATGCGCGAGAAGTACGAGGACGACTTCAAAGCCGGTATGGGCGCAGAGGCTATCAAGGAACTCCTCCAGAAGATCGATCTCGAACAGCTCTCCAAGGAGCTCAAGGACGAGCTTGAGGACGCTACAGGTCAGAAGAAGGTCCGCCTTATCAAGCGTCTTGAGGTAGTCGAGGCATTCCGTCTTTCGGGCAACCGCCCCGAGTGGATGATCCTTGACGTTATCCCCGTAATCCCGCCCGATATCCGCCCGATGGTACAGCTCGACGGCGGCCGCTTTGCAACGAGCGACCTGAATGATCTGTACCGCCGTGTACTTAACAGAAACAATCGTCTGAGCAAGCTCATCGAGCTTGACGCTCCCGACATCATCATCAGAAACGAGAAGCGTATGCTCCAGGAAGCCGTTGACGCTCTCATCGACAACGGCAGAAGAGGAAGACCTGTTACGGGTCCGAACAACAGAGCGCTCAAGTCGCTTTCCGATATGCTCAAAGGTAAGCAGGGACGTTTCCGTCAGAACCTTCTCGGTAAGCGTGTTGACTACTCGGGACGTTCGGTTATCGTCGTAGGTCCTGAGCTTAAGATGTATCAGTGCGGTCTCCCGAAGGAGATGGCTCTCGAGCTGTTCAAGCCGTTCGTTATGAAGCGTCTTTGCGAGACAAAGAAGGCTCAGAACATCAAGGCGGCAAGAAAGGCAGTCGAGCGCTCCAATCCGGAAGTATGGGACGCACTCGAAGTCGTTATCAAGGGTCATCCCGTAATGCTCAACCGTGCTCCGACACTTCACAGACTCGGTATCCAGGCATTTGAGCCTGTTCTTGTAGAGGGCAGAGCGATCAAGCTCCACCCGCTCGTTTGTACTGCTTTCAACGCAGACTTCGACGGCGACCAGATGGCCGTTCACGTACCGCTTTCCGCAGAGGCACAGGCAGAGGCGCGCTTCCTTATGCTCGCATCAAACAACCTGCTCAAGCCGTCAGACGGTAAGCCGGTAACCGTTCCTACACAGGATATGATCCTCGGTTCCTACTACCTGACTCTCGATAAAGCAGGCGAAAAGGGCGAGGGCAAGATATTCAGAGATGTTGACGAGGCTATGATGGCATACGAGACAGGCGTAGTAAGCCTGCACGCCGCTATCAAGGTCCGCCGCGAGGCAGAGATCAACGGCAAGTTCGTTTCGGCTATCGTTGATACTACAGTCGGAAAGATCATCTTCAACAGACCTATCCCGCAGGATCTCGGCTTTGTTGACAGAACGATCCCCGGCAACGAACTCAAGTTTGAGATCGACTTCCTCACAGGCAAGAAGCAGCTCGGTCAGATCATCAAGAAGTGCCTGGAGAAACACGGCACACAGCCGACCTCTGTCGTTCTCGACGCTATCAAGGCTCAGGGCTACAAGTACTCCACAAAGAGCGCTATCACGGTAGCTGTCTGCGACGCGACTATCCCGCCGCAGAAGAAAGAGCTTATCGACGAGGCAGAGAAAAGGGTCGATAAGGTATACAATATGTACAATATGGGTCTTCTTTCCAACAACGAGCGCTACAGCCGCGTTCTGAAGATCTGGGAGAAGACGACAGACGAGGTAACGTCCGCACTTCAGAGCAACCTCGACAGATATAACCCGATCTACATGATGGCAGACTCGGGCGCCCGTGGTTCCATGAGCCAGATCAGACAGCTTGCGGGAATGCGCGGACTTATCGCAAATACATCGGGTAAAACGATCGAAATTCCGATCAGAGCTAACTACCGTGAGGGTCTTAATATCCTCGAATACTTCATTTCCTCGCGTGGTGCCCGCAAGGGTCTTGCCGATACGGCTCTTCGTACCGCAGACTCGGGTTACCTGACAAGACGTCTCGTTGACGTATCGCAGGAAGTTATCATCTATGAAGACGACTGCCACACAAAGAGCGGTCTCGAGATCTTCGACATCAAAGAGGGCAAGCAGCTTATCGAGGAGCTTTCCGAGCGCCTTGTCGGCAGATACCTTCTCGAAGATTTCACAGACAAAGAGACGGGCGAGGTGCTCGTTTCCAAGGATAAGCTCATGGACAGCGCCGACGCTAAGCTCATCGTTGACGCAGGAACGGAGAAGATCACAGTTCGTTCCGTGATCGGCTGCCGCGCTAAGCACGGTGTTTGCCGCAAGTGCTACGGTTCCAACCTTGCAAACGGTCAGCCCGTAACGGTCGGCGAGGCAGTAGGTATCATTGCCGCTCAGTCGATCGGTGAGCCCGGTACACAGCTTACGATGCGTACCTTCCATACGGGCGGTGTCGCATCGAGCGAAGATATCACACAGGGTCTTCCCCGTGTCGAGGAGCTCTTCGAGGGCAGAAAGCCGAAGCATCTTGCTATTCTTGCAGAGATCTCGGGTCAGGTACGCTTCGAGGAGATCAAGGGCAACACGCACGTTGTAATCTACGATCCCGAAACTCAGGATCAGAAGACATATCTTATCCCGTTCGGTTCGCGCGCTATCGTTGAAGAGGGCACGTACATCGAAAAGGGAAGCAAGATCACCGAGGGTGCGTCCAATCCGCACGATATCCTTGCTATCCTCGGACCCGACGACGTTCAGAACTACCTTATCCAGGAAGTTCAGAAGACATACCGTATGCAGGGTGTTGAGATCAACGACAAGCACATCGAAGTCATCGTTCGTCAGATGATGAAGAAGGTCAAGATCGAGGACGGCGGAGACACCAACTTCTTCACAGGCACGCTCGCCGAGAAGAACGAGGTACTTGCAGCAAACGAGGAGATCAGAGAGAGGATCGAAAACGGTGAGGAAGGCCTCAGAGAAGCCGAGTTCAGCCAGCTGCTGCTCGGTATCACGAAGGCATCGCTCGCAACGGATTCCTTCCTTTCGGCAGCTTCCTTCCAGGAGACGACGAGAGTCCTCACAGACGCCGCTATCAAGGGCAAAGAGGATCCGCTGCTCGGACTCAAGGAGAATGTTATTATCGGTAAGCTCGTACCCGCAGGTACTGGTATGAACCGTTACAACTCAATCAAGCTTGAGAGCACGGAGAAGCCCGCAGAGGGCGAGTCCGATCACGCAGCGTTTGCAGATACACAGACGCCCGATCAGGATCAGTAAGATAAATACCTCCCTCGCTTTGGCGGGGGAGGTTTTTCGTTACAACAGCGTATGGCAGCAATTTGTTAAAAATGGTGCAATATGACGGTTGAAAAATATCGGAAAATAATGTAGAATTAGTAATGTACCGCCGTGAAAACGGCGAAAATGTGGTTTGACATTTCAAGTTATCAACAAAGGAGAGAAAGATATGTTAAAAAAGTATTCTGCGCTTCTGCTCGCAGGCGCTGTTCTTGCTTGCTCCGCTCTTGCGGGCTGCGACAGCGGAAAGAACGAATCGGATACGGAGTCGAAGTCATCGACAGCTTCTGCTTCTGCTTCGGCAGATGACGTTGACCTCAAGGAGCTTGGTCTTGTCGCAGATTTCCTCGACGACACAGAGCACGAGGTCGGCTATCAGCTCGAGTCTCCCGACGAGGGCGAAGAGGTCGCTATTCTGCACACCTCTATGGGCGATATCTCGATGAGATTTTTCCCCGACGCTGCTCCGAAGACAGTCGAGAACTTCCTGACACACGCAAAGAACGGCTACTATGACGGCGTGACGTTCCACAGAGTTATCAATGAGTTTATGATCCAGGGCGGCGATCCTAAGGGCGACGGCACAGGCGGAGAGAGCGTAAGCGGCGGCAAGTTCGAGGACGAATTTTCAAACAAACTCTTCAACATCAGAGGCTCTGTCGCTATGGCAAACTCAGGCCCCGACACAAACGGCAGCCAGTTCTTCATCAACCAGTCAAAAACGGCTGATTTCTCCTCGCTCGAGGCTAACTGGGGCGGCGTTTACGACGCTATCTGCCAGTATCAGGCAGAGGGTCAGCTTCAGTCGTTCCTCGCTATGTACGGTCAGAGCTACACCTCCTTCTACAACACAAGCATCGTTCCCGATGAGGTAAAGGAGCTTTACAAGAAGCAGGGCGGCAACCCCTCGCTTGACGGCGCATTCAACGCCCTTGACAGAGGACACACCGTTTTTGCTCAGGTATACAGCGGTATGGACGTAGTTGACAAGATCGCGGCAGTCAAGACAGACAGCAGCAACAACAAACCGATCGAGCCCGTTATCATTGAGTCGATCGAGGTAACGACTTATCACAAATAATTGATACAGATAATTAATATCCCCCGAGAGTCGATCTCGGGGGATATTTTTATGATGTTAGATTATGGTGACCCTGTGCGCATCACATCTCGAGAACTCTCGTAATGTGCTCGCAGTTGCCTTCGTTGAACTCAAATCTCAGTGAGCCTTCGTTGAGAACTACTACCGACTCCATCGAGTTGTACTTTCTGATGATCTCCTTGTAGTTTACGATCTCGTAATCGCTTACGATAGAGGCATTCTCACCGAAGAAGCGCTTCATCTCGAACTCATCGCTGAATACGAGAACCTTTCTGACGCCGTTCTTGCCGTCGATCGTTACGGGGCGGAGGTTGTTGCGGTCGTTGCCGTACATCGGGAGAATGTATCTTGCCGTGATGAATTCGCGGATCATACGCTTCTCAAGCGATCTGATCTCCTGCTCCTTGTTCGGATTTGTGGACTTTGTCTGGAGCTTCTGGAAGAGCGTTGTCATACTGAACATAAGCTCGGGGTTGACAACGGGGATCTTGACGAAATCTCTCTCGTAGATATCGAGCTTCTCGGAGATCCTGTCTGTCGGAATGATGATCCAATGAGCCGTTTCATCGAGAACAAGCTCCTGGATACCGTGGCGTCTGTACTCAAAGAGCATATTGAAGATGTCCTTCGCCTTGTACTCCTGGAGATAGACCTTGATGCCTGCCTTTGCAAAGTTCTCTACCGACTTCTCTGCAAGGTACTTCTCGGAGAAGATGTGACCCTTGTTGTTGCCGTCGATGAGGATATGTCTTGTGTGAGCGTCGAACTCAGCGTACATAACGTCTGCGTCTGCGATGAGCTGAGCAAGATCGCGGTAGCACTGCTCGAGCTTGTCACGAAGCTCCTTCGCCGTCTGAGGATCGTTCTCAACTTCAAGCGCTCTTGCCGTAGACTTTGTCTTTGCAGCCTGATCCTGGATCGTCATTTTCTGCTGACCGCGCTGTGTAGCGGGAGCATTCTGGTCGCCGTACATCAGGCTTGCGAGATCGAACATATCGCTCTTTCTCTCGTTCTCCTGAGCGATCTCGGAGAGGACTGTGTTTACGCCCTTTGTCTTGCTTGCGCTCGGAGTAAATGTAACGGGAGCGGAGCTTACAATACCGTCGGAGTAGGGAGTAGCCATTGCCTCGTCATCGGGAACATCCTCGATAAAGAGCGGCTTCGACACCTTGAACGCCTTCTTGACCTTGCTGCCGTCCGTTCCGTCGGATACGGAGTTGATAACAAGACCGTCGGGGTTCTCCATGCCTTCGTCGGCGGGCTTTCTTACGGGGTACTCCTTCCTGGTAATCGGCGGAGCGTACTGAACGGAGCCGCTTCTCTTTTCGGGAGTCTTCATCTGAACGCCTGCGTTTGCTGCGAGGAAGTCTGTCGAGCGCTTCTGAGCCGACTCATAAATGCTCGGCGCGCTCATGCCGTCGCCCTTGGCGATCTGCTTGCTTCCGTATATATTAGTCTTCTTGAACTCGTTCATGGGAGCGGGCATCGGAGGCTTATCTACAGCGTTCTGAGGCTTGTAGTAGCTTGCGGGAGCCGCATCTTCGATAACATGGTCGTCATCGTCGGAGAATCCCGAAAGATCGAGACTCGGAAGGTCGGGCGTATCGGCTGCCTTCTTGGAAAGTGCATCGAAGGGGGATTTTTCCTCTTCATCGCTGTAGAAGATGCCGCCCGAGGGAGCCTTCTTTGCTGCTGCCGCCGCTGCGGGCGTCTTGATACCGCCCGGTGCGTTTGCGAATGCTGCCGCTGCTGCGAGCGGAACGCCGTGCGGGAGCTTAGCCTTTGCTTCTGCTTCTGCCTTCGCCTTTGCCTCTGCTTCTTCCTTAGCCTTCGCTTCTGCTGCCGCCTTAGCCTCTGCTTCCGCCTTGGCTGCCTTCTCGGCTTCCTCCGCCTTGATACGCTCTTCCTCGGCCTTTCTTGCCTTTTCAGCCTCGGCAGCTGCGTTCATGACGTCTTCTGCCTTCTTCTTGTATTCGTCAAATTCCTTCCGGATCTGATCTGCATTATGCTTCGATTCCTCAAGCTGATGCTGAGATTCGGCAAGACGAGCCTTTGTCTCTTCTGCATCGCGCTTAGCCTCTTCGGCAGCCTTCTCTGCCTTCTCCGCATTAGCCTTCTGCTCGGCTATTGCTTTTTCGGCTTCCGCCTTGAGGTCGGAGATGACCTTCTCCTCCTGAGCCTTCTTCTCCTGCTCTCTCTGAGCGCGGAGCTTATCCTCAAGATCGAAGGGGTTGACGTAGGAATCAATATTCTTTATGCGCTCGTCCTCGGGATCGATCATAGCTTTGTCGTAGTTCGGCTTAGCGCCCTTGAGGATCGACTTGTTCATGATAAATCCGAGGCTTGACGGGTTGATGATGTAGTGAGTGATGCCGTGATCTGCAAGGAGTCTTGTCTCGATCTCATAGAGACCCTTGAACGGGATACCGACCGCACGTGCCTCCGTGAAATCGGTGAATACCATACAGAAATTGTTCTTGCCGTCGGAAATGATGAGCGGCTTGAAGTCGTCTGCGTTCTCGTCTGTGATCTCAGTGATATCGGAGTTGAGCGCATAGGTGAATACCTTGCTGCCCAGGAACGATTCCGCAATAGCCGATCTCAGCTCGTCGTCGCCTCTCTGCATGAAGTTGAGCACCTTAAAGTAAAGCTTCGGAGCGATGACGCCCTCTGTCTTTACGTGGCTGTCGAAATCCTCGGGAGCGTAAACGTGGCTGCTGTCGCCGTTTACGATGATCTTCTTCAGACCGAAGCGCTTGAGGTCGTCAAAGAATGCGCCCTTCTCGTCGATCGTCTGAGCGATAGTATCCTCAATGCCGATCTCGGCAGCTCTCTTGACCGTGCAGATATTTACGCAGAATTCATCGTCAAGATACGGATAGTTCGTAACGAGAGAATATGTGCAGTAGATCTCGTCTGCGCTGATGATATCCTCGAGGTTCTTCTGAACGGGATCCTGAGGCTTGATGTCGAGCTTTTCTCTGACGAGAAGCTCCAGACAGGACGAGCAGATATTCTTTCCGTCAAACAGGAAAAGCTCGGACTCCTTGTATCTGTTGTTGCAGACTGCGCAGTTTGTGATGCGGTTGGAGTTCGGACGCTTTGCCGTGCCGCCCATATTGATCCTCTCCGTAACGGGCGGGAGGTTCGTTCTGGTGGACGTTGTTTCAACGGCTGCCGTGACGTTCGTTGTTCTTGTGATCTCGTAATCGTAGATATCGCCCTCGGGCGTGCGGATCTCCTTGACTGCAAACTCCTTCGGACGGAGCTGGCGGTTTCTCCACATATTCAGCTCACGCTGGGGGAGAGGAACGATCTCGTCATTAATTACCTTGAACGTAGCGCCGCGGCGTGAATCGGTGTAGATCTTGAAATATTCGTTGTCAAGCAGCATCTTCATAGTCTCGGTCTTTTCGAACTTGACTCTCTTCTTGTCTGCTACCTGAGTTGTAGCCTTTGTCGGAGCGGGTGCGCCTACCGGTGCTCCCGAGGGAGGCAGAGGCTTCGAGGGTGCGGGCGATACGGCGGGTTTTGAAGCTGCCGTCTGAGCAGTCTTATCGCCGCTGAGCTCGGGTACGTGCTGTACATCGGGAACGACAACGGGCGCCGGCGGAGTAACCACGGGAGCCGCTGTCAGAGTTCCGTCCTCGTTGATCTTCGAGATACGGTAGTCAAACGGCTTGCCTGAGCTGTCTTTTACTGTCGTGATAACGAAGCCTGTGGGATTCTTTATGCGGTTTTTCCACATATTGAGTTCTCTCTGCTCGATGTTCACGATCTCGTCGTCGATTACCTTGAAGACCTTCGACGCGCGCTTGTCTTTATAGAATTTGCAGAACTCAGTCTCGAGGAGAAGCTCCGTCGTGTCGTTGTTCTGGAATTTTACTCTGTCTGTGGGCTTTTCTCCGACCTCTTCGTTGTTCATCGGAACTCTGCGCTTCTGAACAGGTGCGGCAGCGGGTGCTTTTGCTGCTGCGGGAGCAGGTGCCGCTGCGGGTGCAGGTGCGGACGCTGCCTTAGCAAGAGAGGGAGCGGGAGCCGGTGCTGCTGCGGGTGCTTTTGCCGCTGCGGGAGCAGGTGCGGGAGCAGGTGCAGGTGCTGCCATCGGTGTCTGAACGGGTGCTGCGGGAGTGGGAGCGGGCGCAGGAACTGCGTTCTTTTCTATTTTATAATCATAGACCTGACCGTCTCCGTCCTTGATAACCGTTACCAGAAACTCGGCGGGTCTCTTCGCCCTGTTTTTCCACATATTGATCTCACGCTGATCGAGGTTGACTACCTCGCCGCTGATGACCTTGAATGTTCTGCCCGTGCGGGTGTTGCGGTAGATCGAGAAGAGATCGTTTGCAAACATCTGCTCGACCTCGGCTGCCTGCTCGAACTTGATCCTCGACTCCTTGTCGATGTCGGCGATGAGCGAGGTCTGCATTGCGGGAGCTGCCGCATTCGCTGCGGGTCTTGCCGCGGGAGCAGGGGAAGCTGCCGGTCTTGCCGCGGGAGCGGGGGAAGCTGCCGGTCGTGCAGCGGGTCTTGCTGCGGGAGCTGCCGCTCTCTGAGCGGAGGGCGGAGCAGGTACGGGCGGTGCGCTTATGGGTCCGGGTGTGGGCGCTGCTGCGGGGGCTGCGCCTCTTGCGACTCTGGAGATCTCGTAATCTACTACGACTCCTGCCGCATTTTTAAGAGGTCTTACAATGAAGCCTGCGGGGTTCTTCTTCCTGTTTTTCCAAAGATTGATCTCTTTGAGCTCTACGGGAACGGGCTGGTCGTTTATGACCTTGTAAGCCTTGCTCGCTCTTGCGTCATTGTAGATCTTGAAGTACTCGTTTTCGAGTACGAGCGTAATACTTTCATTGGGTTCAAATCTGTTTACGGCACCATTTTTGCCGTTTTTAGCATCAGGCATGTGAATCACTCCTTCTCATAAAATTTTACTATATTTCAGATCATTTTTCAATAGAATTTATAACGATTTTTGCGAAAAAAATAAATTTCATTTAAATTTTTAGAAAGTTCTTTAGTTTTGTACAAAAGAGAATCCGCCGATTTGTATAAAATGCCGCTATTAAGGGATAATTTGGCGTTTTGACCAAAATATTGACCGTATTTTTTCATAAGCCGCCAAAATAGGGAAAAAATGTAAATATATGCAATTATCACGCAAAATCCGATACCTGATGTTGACAAAAAGAATAATGAATGTTATAATCAAAGATAGTTTATTATTTTTACAAAAAATCTTTATAAATAAATTTAATATTTGTAAGAAATACAAATATTTAGTAATTTGTTTATATGAATATGTTAGACAGGGGGCGTGAAAATAGTGGAACTAATTTTTATAGAGACGGCAAAGGTGATGAAAGCACTTTCAGATCCAAAGCGACTTCGGATCGTTGATATGCTTTCGCAGGGCGAGTTTTGCGCTCACAATATCCAAAAAGCCTTTCAGATATCGCAGCCAACGCTTTCTCACGATATGAGAGTGCTGAAGGAGGCGGGGATAACGCTTGAAAGGCGAGAGGGTAAGAACATCTTCTATACACTGAATTATGAATCGCTCGGCGCTCTTGTCGACAGGCTCAAGACTGTTTTCGCAGCGGAGGATACATTCCTGAATGATGAACGTGAGGACGAAAACAATTGATCGGTGTTGAAAGGGACGGCGCAAGATGCTTGATGCACACTGCGTCAGATGGTACAAATACAACGGTATATGAATAAAAGATGATCTTTTTCCGGCGTGGTCAGTTTCCACAGCCGGTTTTTTTGCTTTTATGTTAAACTTATATCAACATTTAGTTATTTCTCCACGGGAATTTTGCGGGGTGTTTGCTTTCGAGCTTTTTCTTTTTCACTTTCATATATAATATGTACGGCACCGTATTCGCTGACCGTGGACTGTCCGTAATGCGGCATTAAGGAGCCACTGATTAAAAACTGACCTTTGTCTGCCTCGCTGCCTTGTGATAATAAAAGTCAAAAATTACGAAATAGTGAGAATTAATGAGATATAACGAGAATATGCGAGATAAATAAGAATATTCGGATTATTTGACCATTATTGACTTTGACTTTGACTGACTTTGATGTTACAATGATATCACAAGGTCAAAGAAAGTCAAAGACTAACAGACCCGAGTAAGTAAAAACAGAAAGTCCGGTGAGAATTATGCGTATCAGTGATCTTATCGCGCAGTATATTATGGATATGCTTGAGGAAGACGATTCGAGCGACCATTCCGCCACGATCAAACGCAACGAGCTTGCCGAAACACTGGGCTGCGTGCCTTCGCAGATCAACTATGTCATAACCTCGCGGTTCACTCCCGAGCAGGGCTACATAGTTGAGAGCCGACGGGGCGGCGGCGGTTACATCAAGATCACAAGGATCAGTATGGATAAGCACACCGCCGTTATGCACCTGATGGATTCGATAGGAAGCCGGATCGACGCAAAAAGCGCGTCCGATATCGTCAAGGAAATGCTGAGGAGAAATATGATAGACCTTCCGACGGCGAAAGTTATTTCCTCGGCGGTCTCGGAGCGACCGTATCAGGCGCTGCCGACAGATAAGCGTGACGAGCTTCGCGCCGCCATATTCAAAAGTATGCTGCTGACATTATGATAATATGAAAAGGAGAGATGGATCATGTTGTGTCAGAATTGTAAAAAGAATCAAGCCAATACACACATCAAACAGGTCATAAACGGAGAGCTGACCGAGATGGATCTTTGCAGCGAGTGCGCGTCGGAAATGGGATTTGACAACTCGTTTTCGAGCTTTCTCGATATCGGCTCGATGATGAGCGGCTTCCTCGGAATGCCCTCGATGACGGCGCTTGCAAGAGAGGAAAAATGCCCCGGCTGCGGAGCTACGTTTTCGCAGATCTCAAAAAGCGGCAGGGTCGGCTGCGCAAAGTGCTATGACACGTTCTTCGACAGATTGCTGCCGACGATAAAGCGTATTCACGGAAATACGGTGCATACGGGAAAGAGACTGCGCACGGCTCGTCTCGAGAGCGGGAGCGATAATGAAAAAAGTGAGAACACAAACGAGATTGAACGCTTAAGCGAACAGCTTGCGAAAGCTGTCAGAGATCAGGAGTTTGAGCAGGCGGCTCAGCTTCGTGACAGGATAAATGCGCTCAAGGCTGCGAAGGGGGAGAATGATAATGGATAAAAAGTGGTATGAGAAAAACGGCAGAGACGGCGATGTTGTTATCAGCACAAGGATACGCCTTGCGAGAAACCTTGAGGAGTATCCCTTCCCCGCAAGATGCGGCAGCGAGCTTCGCAAAAAGATCATCGAAAAAGCAGAGGACGCCGTTCTCAATTCAAACTCGGTGATCTCGTCAAGATTTAAGTCTGTCGATCCCGATGAGCTCGACACGGAAGAGAAGGTATCGCTCGTTGAGCGTCACCTTGTAAGCCCCGAATTTATTTCCGAAAAGGGCGCAAGAAAGCTGCTTCTGCTCGATGACGAGAGCGTTTCCATAATGCTCTGCGAGGAGGATCACATCAGACTTCAGGTAATGTGCGAGGGCTTCGAGCTTGACCGCGCCTACGAGCAGGCGAGCCGCATAGATACGCTGCTTGACGAGCGTCTGAAATTCGCATTTTCCGATACGCTCGGCTACCTCACTCAGTGTCCGACAAATCTCGGAACGGGTATGAGAGCGTCTGTCATGCTCCATCTCCCTGCGCTGCACGAGGCGAAGGCGATGAGAAAGATCGCAGAGAACCTGTCGAAGCTCGGTCTGACGATCAGAGGAGCATACGGAGAGGGCAGCGAGCCGGTCGCCGATCTCTATCAGCTCTCAAATCAGATCACGCTCGGCATCAGCGAAAAAACGGCGATCGAAAATCTGAGAAACATTACGAAGCAGCTCATCGCTCAGGAGCTGCAGTCGAGAGAAGCGATGTCAAAGCGTATCGAGATCCAGGATAAGATCTACCGCGCGGAGGGTATCCTCAAAAGCGCAAGACTTATCGAGGGCAGCGAGGCGCTGAAGCTGCTGTCAAGGGTAAGATTCGGCATTACCGCAGGTCTTATCAAGGACGTATCGCTTGACACAATCAACAGGCTGATAGTGGAGATTCAGCCGGCAACGCTTATGCACAACACTGGAAAACAGCTTGCCCCGAACGAGAGAGACGCCGTAAGGGCAACGCTTATAAGAAACAACCTTAACGCATAAGAGCATCATGGAAGGTATTGAAAAAGACAACCTATAGAAGAGAAAGGGAGGACGATATATGTATAAATTTGAAGGATATTCGGAAAAAGCAAACAGAGCGCTCAATGCAGGCATAGAGTGCGCCGAGAGCCTTGCGCATACATGGTTCGGCTCGGAGCATATCCTGCTCGGCGTTCTCAGGGAAAACACGAGCGCTGCCGCAAATGCGCTCGAAGAAGCGGGCGTGACGTTTGAGAAAGTCTTGTCGAGCGTCAAGGCGGAGCTTGGACAGGGCAGCGCAAGAGTAAAGATACAGCCTGCCGATTTCACGCCGAGGGCGAAAAGAACGCTTGAAAAAGCTATGCTGCTTCGAATGAAAATGGGTACGAGCTACGTCGGCACCAGTCATCTGATCCTTGCGATACTCGACGATGAGGACAGCGTAGCCTACAATATGATAACACGCTTCGGCGGCGATCCCGACAAGCTGATCAGTGAGCTTGAGATCACGGACAAGCTCTCTTCCGACAGCGGCTCGTCAACGCCCGACTCGTCCTTTGCAAAGGGGAAAAAGGGCTCGACAAAGACGCTCTCACAGTTCGGAAGAGATCTCACGCAGCTTGCAGCTCAGGGTAAGATAGACCCCGTTATCGGCAGGGATAAGGAGATAGAGAGAGTTATACAGATACTTTCCCGAAGAACGAAAAACAACCCGTGCCTGATCGGTGAACCCGGTGTCGGCAAGACGGCCGTTGCGGAGGGACTTGCGCTGAAGATAACACGCGGCGAGGTGCCCGATCTGCTCAGAGACAAGCGTATCTTCTCGCTCGATCTGACGGGTATGATCGCAGGAACGAAATACCGCGGCGACTTCGAGGAACGAATTAAAAACGCTATCGACGAGGTGAAGAACAACGGGGACATAATCCTGTTTATAGACGAGCTTCACACGATAGTCGGAGCGGGCGCATCCGAGGGCGGCGGCGCAGACGCGGCAAATATTCTCAAACCGAGCCTTGCAAGAGGAGATTTTCAGGTCATCGGAGCTACCACGCTCAACGAGTACAGAAAGTACATCGAAAAGGATGCGGCTCTTGAAAGGCGTTTCCAGCCCGTGAATGTCGGGGAGCCGACACGGGAGGAGTCTGTCGAGATACTTAAAGGTCTGCGTGACAAGTACGAGGCTCACCACAAGGTAAAGATCACAGATGAGGCGATCGAAGCGGCGGTCAATCTCTCGTCAAGATATATCAACGACAGATATCTGCCCGACAAGGCGATCGACCTCGTTGACGAGGCGGCGTCCAGAGTAAGGCTCGATACGTACAGCTCGCCCGACGGCATCAAGGAGCTTGAAGCGCAGATAAAGGCGCAGGAGAGCGAGCTTGAAAGCGCCGTTGACGCTCAGGAGTACGAGCGCTGTGCACAGATCAGAGACGGAATCAAAAAGCTCAAAGAGGAAAAGGATAACGCCGAGCGGAAGTGGCGTGAAAGCAGCCGCAGAACGACAGGCGAAGTTACTGCGGAGGATATCGCAAATATTGTCTCGATGTGGACGGGCGTTCCCGTTGTGCAGCTGACCGAGGAGGAGAGCAAGCGTCTTCTCAAGCTCGAAGACAGGCTCCACGAGCGTGTTATCGGTCAGAACGAGGCCGTTTCGAGCGTTTCAAGGGCGATCAGGCGAGGCAGAGTGGGTCTTAAGGATCCCAAGAGACCGATCGGCTCGTTTATCTTCCTCGGCCCTACGGGCGTAGGCAAGACGGAGCTTACAAAGGCTCTTGCAGAGGCAATGTTCGGGTCGGAGGACGCTATGATACGCCTTGATATGTCGGAGTATATGGAGAAGCACACCGTGGCAAAGCTCATCGGCTCGCCTCCGGGATATGTCGGCTATGACGAGGGCGGTCAGCTCACCGAGAAGGTGCGCCGCAAGCCGTATTCGGTAATACTCTTTGACGAGATCGAGAAGGCTCACCCCGACGTGTTCAATATGCTGCTCCAGATACTTGACGACGGCAGACTGACGGACTCTCAGGGCAGAACGGTCGATTTCCGCAATACGGTCATCGTTATGACCTCGAATGTCGGCGCATCGCTCATCACAAAGGACGGCGCAAGGAAGCTCGGCTTTGCAAACGAGGATACGGAAGCCGACAACAGGAACATCAGAGAGACTGTCCTCGGAGAGCTGAAAAAGATGTTCAAGCCGGAATTTCTCAACCGTATCGATGATATAATCGTATTCTCGAAGCTCAGCCGCGATGAGATCAAGCAGATTGCAGGCAATATGCTTAAAACGCTGTCTAAGAGGCTTGAAGCTATGGATATCACCCTTACTTTCTCCGAGCAGGCGTGCGATAAGCTTGCCGAGGAGGGCTTTGACGATGTTTACGGCGCAAGACCGCTGCGCAGAACGATACAGTCGAAGATAGAGGACGTTGTCAGCGAGAAGATACTCGACGGCTCGATCAAAAAAGGCGATTCGGTAGAATGTACCTATGAAAACGGAGAATTTACATTTGTAAGCAAATAAATTCTGGCGCCCTTGCGGACATCAAGTCTGCGGGGCGCTTTTTTTGCATCGGGTAAAAAATTTTAAAATAAAAAAAGGTATTACGAAATAAATGTCGTATATATAATTACGACAAGATACTGCGGGATTTCCGCTTTGGGAGGTGAGATCTTGGCATTTCCCGATGATTTTATGCGAGAACTGAGAAGCCGCAATGATATCGTTTCGACTGTCTCGTCTTACGTCCATCTCAGACAGAGGGGCAGAGTTATGGTCGGGCTGTGTCCGTTCCATTCTGACAAGTCTCCGTCGTTTACGGTCTATCCCGATACCGATTCGTTTTACTGCTTCGGCTGTCAGGCGGGCGGCGATGTTGTGAAGTTTATATCGCTGATCGAAAATCTCGATTACATCGACGCTGTAAAGCTGCTTGCGTCACGCTCGGGTCTTCAGATGCCCGAGAACCGCTACGATCCCGACGACGGTATGCGAAAGCTCAAGCTGCTTATCTATGAGATCAACCGTGAGGCGGCGAGGAAGTACTACGAAACGCTGTATGGCGCCGACGGCAGGGAGGGACTTGATTACCTGCGTGAAAAGCGCGCACTTGACGACGGGACGATAAGAAAATTCGGACTTGGGTTTGCGCCGAACAAGCGCTCGGAGCTGACCGACTATCTGATGAACAAGGGGTACAAGCTGTCCGATCTTGTGACGGCGAACCTGACCGTTCAGGGACGTGAGGGGCCTTACGACCGCTTCCGCAACAGGATTATGTTCCCGATCATAGACGTTATGGGAAACGTGATAGCGTTCGGCGGCCGGATCATGACTGACGAGAAGCCGAAGTATCTCAACACGTCCGATACGCCTGCATACAAGAAGACGAACAACCTTTACTCGCTCAATCTCGCCCGTCATACGAAGTCGGACAAGCTGATACTATGCGAGGGGTATATGGACGTTATCGCACTCTACCGCGCAGGCTTTGACAACGCTGTCGGCGGACTCGGAACGGCGCTGACGGAGGAGCAGGTACGGCTTTTAAGGCGGTACCGCAAGGACGTTGTGCTTTGTTACGACTCGGACGAGGCGGGGCAGAAGGCGGCAGTCAGGGCGATGCAGCTTTGCGACAAACAGGGAGTGAACACCCGTGTGATAAAGGTGCCCGACGGAAAGGATCCCGACGAGTATATCAAACGCCACGGCTCTAACGGCTACATAAAATTCAAGGCACTCGTTGAAGGCTCGTCAAACGATGTCGAGTATTTTTTTGACACGCTCAGGGACAAGTACGACACATCGACGCTCGACGGGAAATTTTCGGCGCTCGACGAAGCGGCAAAGTTCCTCGCCGCAGTCACAAACCCCGTAAAGAGAGATCTCTACACGGGAAAGATCTGTGACGAGATGGGCGTTAAGCGGGAGTCTCTCGAACCGCTCATACAAACAGAGCTGCGGCACATAGACAGAAGAGAGGAATCCGCCGAAAAGCGCAGGCTCAGGGAGAACCTGACGGGGCAAAGCGGCAGCGGGCAGGACTCCGCATACAAAGCGAAAACGCCGAGAGCGGGAAAAGCGGAGGAGATGCTGACAGCGCTGCTGATCGCGCACCCCGAAATGGCAGGCACGGTAAGCTCGAAGCTCAGCGCGGAAAACTTCACTGTTCCGCTGACGAGAAAGCTGTTCACGGAGATAACCGAGCGGATAAAAAGCGGCAGATCTGCGGGTCTGACGGAGCTTTCGGAGGGACTTTCGAGCGACGAAAACTCACACATAGCCGGAATGATCGCCAGGTTTTACGACGCTGCGGGAGCAAGCGCTTCGCCTGCTCTGTGCGATGAGTACGTGAATGTGATACTCGAGGAAAACGCGCGGCGTTCGAGCGAGGAGCTTTCAAAGGAATCCGACGAGGAAATAGCGGCTTACCTTAAATCGCTCAAGGCGAGCAAACATAGGAAACATTCGTAACAAAAAGATATATGCAAAAACAGAGAAAAGAAAAGAGAGGAAATGAACTATGTCTGTAACAACACCCGATAAGAAAACTATTCTCAAGGAGCTTGCCGAGAAGGGAAAGCTCAAGGGCAGCCTTTCGAATAAGGAGATCCTTGACGCTATGGGCGAGATCGACTTCGATCCCGAACAGCTTGAAAAATTCTACGACTCGCTCGAGGCTGCGGGCGTTGACATCATCGACGACTTTGACGATGTGAACCAGTTTGAAAACATCGAAAACGAGCTTGCCGCAAGCGGAGAGACTGCTCCCTCGGACAGCGGCGACGGCTCGATCGCTATTGACGATCCCGTAAAGGTCTACCTCAAGGAGATCGGAAAGGTCCCGCTTCTGACGAGCGAGGAGGAGATAGATCTTGCGATCAGGATCAAGGAGGGCGACGCCGCCGCAAAGAAGCGTCTGTCCGAGGCGAATCTGAGACTTGTTGTCAGCATTGCGAAGAGATATCTCGGCAGGGGTATGCAGTTCCTCGATCTTATCCAGGAGGGCAATCTCGGTCTTATCAAGGCGGTAGAAAAATTCGACTACACAAAGGGCTTCAAGTTCTCTACATACGCCACATGGTGGATCCGTCAGGCGATCACGAGAGCTATCGCGGATCAGGCGAGAACTATCAGAATCCCCGTTCACATGGTCGAGACGATCAACAAGGTAAAGAAGGTATCGTCTCAGCTTCTCCACATCAACGGTCACGAGCCGAGCGCAGAGGAGATCGCAGAGGAGCTCGATATGCCTGTCGATAAGGTGCGTGATATCATGCGTGTGGCTCAGGAGCCTGTATCGCTTGAAACGCCTATCGGTGAGGAGGAGGATTCTCACCTCGGAGACTTTATCCCCGACGACGATGCGCCCGCGCCAGCAGATGCTGCAAGCCACACTATGCTCAAGGAACAGCTCGCAGAGGTGCTCGACACGCTGACTCCGAGAGAGGAGAAGGTGCTTATCCTGCGCTTCGGTCTTGAGGACGGCCGCTCCAGAACGCTCGAAGAGGTAGGCAGAGAATTCAGGGTAACGCGCGAGCGTATCCGCCAGATCGAGGCTAAGGCTCTGCGCAAGCTCAGACACCCGACCCGCAGCAAGAGACTCAAGGACTTCCTTGATTGATGTCTGCAATTACAGATTATCCCGATGATTGGCTATGAAGGATTATCAGACTGTTGAAAAAATGCTTGACGATATTCTTGACGATACGCCCGCTGAGCTCTTTCGGGAGCTTTCGGGCGGCGTTATGCTGTCCGAAAAAGTGAAGCTGCACCCGAACAGCCTTCCCTACAGACCGCTGTACATACTCGGAGAGTACCACTTCGATCCGACAGGGCGGTATATCGTAATATATTTCGGCTCGTTCAACGAGGTACACGGTAATCTCTCCGATGAACAATTCTACGAAAAATTAAGGCACACCTTCGCTCATGAGCTTCGCCACCATGTCGAGCAGCTTGCGGGAGTGCGTGACCTCGAACGCTTTGATGACGAGCGCTTCGGGCGTTACATCAGCGGTGTCGATATAGCTGAATTTCACGAGCCGCCTATTGATTAATGTTGTTTGATTTGATGTTTTTTTACAATATACCAAACGTCTATTGACTTTTGCCGAATTTTGTATTATTATTTTCTTTATAGAGTAGAAGGTAAGCGTGGAAGTGTGTGCGCTTACCCGATTTTTCTCTGTAAAAGGATAAAGAAAAGAAAAATCAGAGAATCGGAAAGAGAAGATCCGAAAGAAAAGAACAGAAAGAAAAGAAACTGCGAAGATGAACGGCAAGAGCGCTGCCCTGCCGTCAGGGAATATCGGAAAGAGATCAAGGGAATCACGGCAGCGCAAAAAGGGAGCGCCCGCACTGTGTACAGATCCGGTGTGGCGGGCAGGAAACGCGACGGACGCAAAACAAAAAACGGCGTCCGCAGATGCCGTCTCGATCGTTTTGACGGCGCTTATGAATGGAGTGTTACCCAAGTGGATGTATTTGTGATAAACGGCGGTAAAAAGCTTTACGGAACTGTCAATATCAGCGGCGCTAAAAACTCCGCTGTTGCTATAATTCCTGCGGTCGTTCTTTGCGACGAGCCGTGTGTGATCGAAAATCTTCCGAAGATCAGGGACGTGTCCGTCATTCTTGAGATACTCAAGACTATGGGCGCAAAGGTAACGAGGATCGGCGGTGACAGCTCGCGCGTCAGGATCGACCCCCGCCCGATCAAGGATTACCATGTAAACTGCGAAAGACTTGTGGGGGATATGAGAGCCTCTTACTATCTGCTCGGCGCGCTGCTCGGAAAGTTCGGTGCAGCTGTCGTTCCGTCCTCGGGCGGATGCAGCTTCTGCGACAGACCCATTGACCTTCACATCAAGGCTTTCCGCGCTCTCGGCGCTCAGTGCAAGCTGCTTTCGGACAGGGTAGAGCTTACGAGCGAGAAGCTCGAGGGCAGAAATATCGACTTTGACGTAGTGTCGGTAGGCGCTACGATGAATGCTATGCTTGCGGCAGTAAGAGTTCCCGGCAGGACCGTTATTGCGCGCGCCGCAAAGGAGCCGCATATCGTCGATCTTGCGAACTTCCTCAACTCGATGGGAGCAAACGTCAAGGGCGCAGGCACCGATGTTATCAAGATAAAGGGCGTGGAGCATCTCCACGGCTGCACATATTCGATCATTCCCGATCAGATCGAGGCAGGCACTTATATGGCTGCGGTCGCTGCAACGGGCGGCGACGTTACGATCACGGGCGTTATCCCCGAGCACCTCGAGTCCATCACGACAAAGCTGCGTGACACGGGCACAACGGTAGAGGAGTTTGACGAGGCGGTCAGAGTCGTCCGTGAAGGTCCGCTCTACAGCTGCAACGTCAAGACGATGCCTCACCCCGGATTCCCGACAGATATGCAGCCGCAGTTTGTCGCTCTTCTATGCTCGGCACAGGGAAAGAGCCGTGTTATGGAGTGCGTCTGGGAGACACGCTTTTCATACGTTCCGCAGCTTCGCAAAATGGGCGCAGACATTATAGAGAACGGCAACACCGCTCATATCGACGGCAAGGATAAGCTCCACGGAGCAAAAGTCAGAGCTCTCGATCTTCGCGCGGGCGCCGCTATGGTGATCGCGGGACTTGCCGCAACGGGCACAACTCAGATCTCCGAAGTCCGCTACATCGAGCGCGGATATGAAAAGATCATCGAAAAGCTCACGGCGCTGGGCGCAGACATCGGCAGACAGATCGTCATTGAAACTACGAATGACGATGTTGAGCTTGACTAAATAAAAATATAATTCCGCCGCAGATCGGGTGTTCCCGCGCGGCGGATTTTTAAAGGAATGATATCATGGCAAAGGTGATCCCTCTTTTCAGCGGCAGCAGCGGAAACAGCTATCTTATCTGCTCGGGCGGAAGCTCGCTGCTGATAGATGTCGGAAGGAATGCCAAGCAGACGACGCTTGCGCTCGAAAAAAACGGCGTTGACCCGAAAAGCATAGAGGCGGTATTTATTACGCACGAGCACACCGATCATGTTCAGGGGCTGCGTGTTTTCGCAAATAAATATAACCTTCCCGTTTTTATGAGCGAGGGCACGAAAAATGCGCTTGCACAGAAAAGATACATAGACGATAAAACGAGGTGCTATATCATCGGCAGCGGCGGTGTCGATCTTTCAACGATGCACATTGACCGCTTTCCGATCTCTCACGACTGCGCAGAGGGCTGCGGCTACAGAGTAGATATGGGAAACAGGAGATTTGCTCTTGCGACCGATCTCGGATATGTGTCGGAGGAGGTCGAGCAGGCGCTGCTCGGCTGTGACGCAGTGACGATAGAGTCAAACCACGATGTGAATATGCTGAGAATGGGACCGTACCCGTACATTTTAAAGCGGCGCATAATGTCCGACAAGGGACATTTATCGAACACGGTCTGCTCGGAGCTTTTGCCGAAGCTTGTAAAGGGCGGCACGAAGCGTTTTATTCTGGCGCATCTGAGCCGTGAGAACAATATGCCCGAGATAGCGTATCGGGAGTCGCTCAACGTCCTCAACGAGAACGATATGGAGCTTATGAGCGATTTCACGCTCGACGTAGCGCCCGTTGAAACAGACGGCACGGCGGTTATTTTCTGAGGGTGATAAAATGCTGAGAGTAAATCTGATATGTGTCGGAAAACTGAAGGAGAAGTATCTCAGGGACGCAGTGAACGAGTACTCGAAAAGACTGTCGGCGTTCTGCAAATTCTCGGTGATCGAGGTCGATGAAGAAAAGACGAACGATGACCCGAACGAGGCGGGGATAAAGACGATACTGGACGCAGAAGGCAGGCGTATCCTTGCAAAGTGCGACCGCTCCGATCTTCTGATAGCGATGTGTATAGAGGGCGGACAGATGAGCTCGGAAAAGCTCGCCCGCTACATATCCGATCGGGCAGTTTCGGGAGTCAGCACGATAGATCTCATTATCGGCGGGAGCTGGGGACTGTCGGACGAGGTGAAAAGCCGCGCGAAGCTGAAGCTCTCGATGTCGCAGATGACCTTCCCGCACCAGCTTGCGCGCGTTATGCTCTGCGAACAGCTCTACCGCGCGTTCTCGATAAACGCAGGGACGAAATATCACAAATAATTATGTGTAGTTCTGCGCCTTTGATACGCAGTGAATAATGAAGACTGAAAAGTGAATAATCTCGGAGTCGCTGTCGCTCCTGATTTATATTGACATACAGAATTGCAT
>ONIC01000165.1 GCA_900317815.1 uncultured Eubacteriales bacterium
AAATATGAAAATGCACCCATTTAGGGGTTATCGTCAAATTGTTTAAGGGAAAATCAAATTGTATCAAACTATAATACTACTTGGATGTTGAGGAAAACGGAACGCAAACATTTGCTCCGAGAGCCTGCCGCGTCGTATGTGAGGGGCTTAAAAAGGAAGGATACGAGGTCGGTGTGTATTCTTCGCTCTCTTGGTGGAACAGCTATCTTACAGAGATCAAGGAGTACATACGATGGGTTGCGCATTGGAATCCGACCTGCGGATATACAGGCGATTATCTCATTTGGCAGTACGGAACGGCGCAGATTGATGGTATAAAGGGTGAGGTGGACGCCAACATTTACTACGCAGATACCGACAGTTCTATTTCTTCTTCAAAGAAAACGAACAAGGCTGTTACTACAACATCTCCCGATGTGATCTATCAAGTATATACAGATAAGCATGGCTGGCTTTCAACTGTCAAAAACCTTGAGGATTATGCCGGACTTGACGGTGAGGCAATCAAGGGTATCCGTCTTTTTGTTAACGGCGACAGCATCGAGACTGTTACGCACCAGATGGAAAACGGCGCGATCGATAAGGTGACTATCTCATCACTCGGAAGAAGAATTCGTTACCGCGTCCGTCCGATCGGTGAAAGCGATTATCTCTCATGGATGGAGAACAAGATCGATCTTGGCGGCAGTAAAGACACATTCGCGGGGATCGAGGGTAAGGAGATAGACAGGCTCCAGATTGTGATTAAAAGGTAATATCAACAAATAACCGTGAGAATAATGCCGATATCACGTCAATAATTGATTGTGAAATACGGCATTATTCTCCTTTTTATCCACGTATATTTCGGCATTAAATCGGGAAATACAAGTGGATAAATGCTCACGTTTATGGTAATATGCGTACTAATAAAAGGCGATATGTATTGAAAAGGAGCGTGGTTCTATGATAGAACTAAGCACAGACAAAAGTCCGCTGCGTGTAGCGGCGTATGCGAGAATATCGACTATCGAAGAGGTCAAAGAAGAAGGCTCATACGAAAATCAGAAACGGTTTTTTGAGAATGAGATCACTTCTCACAATGGGTGGATCCTCGCAAAGGTCTACGGCGATTACGCAAAAAGCGGCACGGAGATAGCAGGAAGATTTGAGTTTCAGCAGATGATGGCAGATGCACTCGATCATCAATTCGATTACATAATAACGAAGTCGATCAGCCGATTTGCCCGTAATGCGGGAGATTGCGTCGATTGTATCAGAAGGCTTCAATCGGCGGGCGTAAATGTCTACTTTATGGAACAAAATCTTGATACCGGTTCCGACTATTCGGAGCTTGTACTTACAGTTTTAGCTTCAATTGCTCAGATGGAGTCCGAGAGTATTCGTGACAACATTATGATGACCACAACGAAATTTAACGCTATGGGGAAACCGACAAGACCGGCAAGATACGGCTACACAAAAAAGAATAAGAGTAATGATTGGATCGTTGTTCCGAATGAAGCTAAAAGGATAAAGATCATTTATCTTTTTACGGCGCACGGGATTCACAGAAGTGTTACCGTGAAGTATTTGAACGAGATGGAAACTGCCGAAGACACAGGCTTCACATGGTCAAAAGCAAAAGTTGTAAATGTTATATTCTCCGAGGTTTACTACGGTGATATTTACACCAACAAGAAGTGTCTGGTGAAGTCTAAAGACGGTTCCGTGAAAAGCGTTAATAACGACGGCATAGTCGACCGTTATTACATTGACCATCATCACGAAGCTGTTGTGAGCAGGGAGTTAGCAGAGTTTTTGCAGCGACTTCAAAGTGAGTTTATGCTTTTCGGACAGAAAAAATACAATGAAACAGAGGTTCTGAGAGCAAGAGAAATCGCCGACAGGGATCCGCTTCTTGATGAAGTAAGAGACCATTTGATAGGAGTTGAATAATATGGCTATTGTGCGGAAAGTTACTCCAAGGCGTGAGCCGGAACGAAAGCAAAATACAAAGCGTGTAGCCGCTTACGCGAGGGTATCATCGGATTTTGAGGATCAGGTGAGCAGCTTTGAAAACCAGGTGGAGATATACACTCGGCAGATCATGGACAATCCGGACTGGGAATTCGTTGATGTGTACGCGGATAACGCAATGACGGGCACGAATGATGACAGACCAGGATTTCAGCGGCTTATCGCCGATTGTGAGGCGGGCAAGATCGACCTTATCTTATGTAAATCAATAAGCAGATTTGCGAGAAACACTCTTATCACAGTAGAGACGGTCAGAAAGCTGAATGCTCTGCGTGTTTTCATTATCTTTGAAAAAGAGAACATCGACACATCACAGCCATACTCGGAAATGCTTCTGACGATACTTGCCGCCTTTGCGCAGGAGGAATCGAGAGAAACATCGGAGAGAGTGAAAAAATC
>ONIC01000199.1 GCA_900317815.1 uncultured Eubacteriales bacterium
AATAAGTTTTGAGCAGCGACAATACTGCTTGAGATTTTGAATCAGTCATTCTTATTTACTCCTTTGATATGTATTAGCTATATAGCTATCAATATAATAACTCAATAATTTGCACCTGCCGTGAAGGGTTGTGAAGGGTTTGCACCCTTTTCTAAATTCTTTTATTATATATATATTTACCATATATTACCATTTTTTATTTCTTACGCAAAGAATAAAAAAACCCTTCAACCCTGCACAACCCTTCACAGCTATATAAGCGAAATTCCATTAAAGAAAATTCCGTCCCTCGTTTTCACCTTTTCAAAATTCTTTTTTTGAAGCTCTGACGAAAATTTCGTCATTGACATCTTGTACTCGTTGTTTCCCTCCGCCCACGATGAGTAGGCAGCATAAAGCACGCTTGACTGTGTGGCTCCTGTCAGCTCGCATTTATCATCAATAAACGCAGAGATCACGTCCATCTCTCGGTGATACTCCTTCACGCTGTCCAGAACAGCCCTCGGCATATCAAGCCCCTCCCGCTGCCACAGCATACAGCCGTCAAGAGCCCAGCGGAATATCTGCGGAAGTTCTCCTTGAAGCTTATGCCGCAGATCCTTGTCGACTTTCTCAGGCGGGATCGTAGCCGTGAAAGGTATGAGATGTATTCGCCGCCAGATGCCCGTGTCCGTGCCTCTGATGATCGGCTTGTAGTTCGTAGCCATCCACAGCTTAAACTCCGGCTTGAATTCGAACTCCTCACCGTAGAGCTTTCGGGCGGTGATGATGTCCTGACCGGTGAGCTGCTTGAGCAGCCCTTCATTCAGCCTTACGCCTTCGTTCGGTTCGACCGAGGTCACCAGACGCGCACCTTTGAGCCGTGCGATGTCCGAGTTTATCGCTGACGAAGCGTTAGGCTTGACCATGATCGTTTCGGGCTGGATGTTCGCCGCATAGTCTCCGAAAATCTCCCGAATGATCTCAAGGAAGGTAGACTTACCGTTCCGCCCGGTTCCGTACAAGAAGAACACACACTCCTCGACTGTTGACCCCGTGAGCGTGTAGCCGATAGCCTTCTGTATATAGCGGATCAGGTCGAGATCGTTCTTGAATATCGTTCTAAGGAACTCCGCCCATAAAGGTGCATTTACGTCGTCCGCCTGCTCGCATTTTGTGATCTTAGTCAGATAAAATTCGGGCTTATGCGGCTTGATTTCCCCGGTCGTCAGATTTATAACCCCTCCGGGCGTATTCAGCACCATTTTATATTTATCAAGCTGAGACGGCATCACGGGGACATGATGCTGCACCTCTTTCATAAAATTCTCTTTTGACTTGTGGGAGCGGCTTGTTTTGATGTGCTTCTGAAAAGCTTTGTATATGTCGCTCTCTTCTCCGTCCATTTCGAGATAGTGCTTCAGCTCTTCCTTCATCGTGTGGACGGACGCATCGGCGCAGCGCATAGATGTCCCGTTTATGTCGGTGACCCACTTTTTACCGTTATAGTACAGCCACTTTTTTTCGGTGTAGTTATAGCGGATAGTGTCGCCGAAGTTCGCAACGAACCTCTCGGCGTTGCCCATATCGTCCATGCTGTAGTGAACTACTTTTCGGCTTTTCGGCTTCATATAGTTTGCTATCGGAGCGGACGTCTCGCTTGACGAGTAAGTCTCCGTGCAGGCCTCAATCGCCTTTGTAATGGTGCGCTCGCCGTAGCTTGAAGCTCCCCTGCGTTCGTCCCACTTCTCACGCATAAGACCCGACTGCCTGAAGATATCGTCCATCTTCGAGACGTCGCACCCCGTCCAGAAGGCGAGCAGATTACAAAAAGCCATATCGGCTTCAGACGCAGAGCCGTAGTCGGAGATATCGCCGCTCAAAAGCTTTGAAAACTTCGAGCCGTTTTTAGCATTGGCGGCAGCGGATATGATCTCATCGACAGTCATATCGTTCGGAGTTTTCTCCCGGCGGGGAGGAGCTTCCTTCCTCCCGCCGCTGAGATACTTCTTATGAAGTGGCTTTATCGTCTCTGTACAGTCCTTGATCTGCGTAAAGTCGCCGCACACCTTGCCGGTGACCACGAAGAAGCGCCCCGTCTCATACATCTCAATGCTGCCCTTGTGCCTTGCTCCGTCAGGGAGAGACCCTCTGCAGATGATATGAATCCCGTGTCCCGACTGGGAATATTCAGTGTAGGAACCGAGAGCGTTGATAAACTCTCCGATCCTGCCGCCCTCTCCGCCTTTCTCAAAGTCCTTGAGCTCGTCCGTCATATCATCGAGATCAACGCCGAAGAAGGGCGACTCTCCGAACATAAAGCCGAGGCCTGCAAAGTGCACCGACGCGCTGAGAGCCGTTTTATAGTCACTCCAAGTGTTTTTGTCGTTAGGCTTGGCCAGCTCGCCCGTGAACGGATTCACGGGCTTTTTCGAAACTCCCGAATGCGATTTCGGGTCGGGAACAGCCTTGTAGCAGACCCAGTTCGGCAGAGCCTTCATCTCCTCCGGAACTGCTGCATATCGCTCTTGTAAGTTCATTCAATCACAACCTTAAAACGGTAAGTCATCATCGAGCGGCGCAGATGCGAAATCCGCTGCCGACTGCTGTCCCTTGAAGCTGTCGCCTCTCGAGCTCGGAGCAAAGTCATCGTCGGCAGAGATGTCAGCGCTCGGCTTGTACTTATGCTTGCACTCAGGATACTGTGTCTCTCCGATCTCAACGATATTTTCATACTTTCCGTTGTGCTCGAGAACTACAGAAATGCACTTGTCTATGAGGTCCTTGCACAAATCCGCAAGTGTCTCATACTCCTTGTCCTCGGGCAGTTTTGCCATTTTCGCAAGCCACATGATCTGATTGAAGTTGTAGCCTCTGACCTGAGCGTCCATCTCGTTCGGATAGTTTCTCTTAAAATAGGTGTGAAAAAGGTAGCCGTTCTGTGACGGCTGATCCACATCGTTTCTGATCAGCAGCATAAGGTTCAGAGACTTCTTTGTCTGCCCGTCCTTCTTGTACTCTTTCTCCTTGATCGACTTGATGATGACTTCGTAAGTGCCGTCAGGCTTTGCTTCGAAGTTGTCGTTGCTTGCGTTCGCGTAATTATTCTTAAATCCCATCTTTTAATCCTCCGTTATAATCTTTATTGCTTCCTCAGCGCTGTGAGCGACGCCCGCTATCGCGCCGAGTTTTTTCATGATGTTTATAAAATTTCTCTGACGGTCCGTGACTCTGCCTCCGGGCGCTTTGACCTCGATAAAGACCGCCCGTCCGTCTTTGCGCCTTACCCCGAAGAGATCGGAGAAGCCCGGCGGGACTCCCGTGCTGAAATATCGTCCGTCCGCTGTTCTGCCGCTTCCGACATTGATCCTAAAAATCACTGCATAAGGCGACAGCGCAGCGCGTATCTCGCTTTGAATGTCGTGTTCTGTCAATGAATATAACCTCGCTTTTTCGCCTGATAATAAGCCCATCCCGGCTTCCAGCCCCGCTTCTTTGCGTAATCGAGAAGCTCGGAGTAACTACCGCACTGATCGGGAGAAGAGTAATCGAGCTTGAAGCTCTCGATCTTTAAAAGCTCTCCGCTCGTCTCCTCGACCTCTCTTTTGTTCGGGAACACATAACCGCAGGCAGGACAGATATGCGCTTGTTCGTCATTATGAAAAGTATAAAAACATTCGGGACACTGCTTAACTTGTACGTTGTTTTCCTGCCGTTTTACGCCTTTAACGTGTTCCTTCTTCGCAAGCGTCCACTCCCTGTCATCATCGGGCATTCCGTGCCGTGCGTAGTTGCCGACATGATCTATGATGATCGCCGTCTTCCCTGCCCTGTATCTCATACAGCGCATTGACTGCTGTATGTACAGAGTAAGCGACTGTGTCGGCCTGAGCAGTATCACGCATTCACAGTCGGGGACATCGAAGCCCTCGCTTATCAGGTCTACATTGCACATGATCTTGATCCGCCCCGCACGGAAATCGTTGATAATCCGATCACGTTCCTTTTCGGGAGTTTTGCCGTCGATATGCTCGGCAGGGATCCCCGCAGCGCGGAACGCCTCGGCGGTCTTCTCGGAGTGCTTGACTGTTGCGCAGTAGCAAATCGCTTTTTTACCGCCGGCAAGCTGCTTATAGTAGCGGATCACGTCCCCGAAGATCGCTTTTTTTATCATCTTCGACTCGATTTCTGAGGCTACGAAATCTCCGCGCCGTGTGTGGAGCCCTGTAAGGTCGGCTATGCCCGGCGCATAGTAGTCGTATGGAGCTAAGAAGTGATTTTCGATAAGCCACTTAGCCGATACCCCGATGATAAGTTTGTCATTGACGTCTCCTAAGCCGTCCCCGTTGAGCCTGACAGGCGTTGCAGTGACGCCCACACGGCGGGCATTCGGGAAAGCATCGTAAATCTTCTTGTAAGTCGCCGCCGGCGAGTGATGATTTTCGTCCGTAATGATGAGGGACGGAGCGGGGAGCTTGCCGAGCCGTCTCGAGTAAGTCTGCACCATCCCGATTTTACAAAGTTCCAGATCTACGCCCCAATCAACGAAGGTTCGCCTGATCTGAGCTACAAGCTCTCTCCTGTGGACGAGAAACATCACCCGCTTTCCGTTGTCGGTAGTCCTTTTTGCGATCTCGGCAACTATGCAGGACTTCCCGCCGCCGCACGGGAGCACGATACAGGGCGCACGTGCTCCCGCTCTCCACGACTGCCGAAGATCTTCAACAAGATCATTCTGATACGGTCTTAGCTTCTTCATCGCTCGCCTTCTTCTCCTTTTCGGCTCTTGCCGCCGCAGCAGCACACTTATAGCAGAGCCTGCGTCCGAAGTAGTTTTCGCTTCCCTCGATCAGCTCTTCAACGGTCTTCCTGACCGTCGGAGTGATCACGCTGTTGCAGTCGGTGCAGCGGGGAAGGTTTTTACCCTTGGAGAGGAATTCTCTGAGCTGCGCTCCGAGTTCGGGAGTGATCACGCCCGTGAAGCCGTCAAGAAAGGTCGTGTCCTTGCTCACCGTCGCGCGGTGGCTGCGGTCGATCAGCAGGCAGATGTCAAACTCGTACTCGGTATTCTCACGCTGAACGGGTGCAAGGCCGAGCTTGACGGGCTGCATCTTGCCGCGCTCGTTCTCTTCCATCGCGTACGCCATCTTTGTGCGCATCGTCAGTATCGTGTGACACGGTGCCGACAGAATCGCATTTACGAGCCTGTTCTGAACCTTTCCCGCGTCGTCCCATGCCGAATAGCTTGTTTTGCCGGGGCGTTTCTCCACTTCGGACTTGAAATCGAGCACGCCGCCCTCGTTGTCCCACGCATGAGAGAACGAATCGACGATAACGACGCCGTCCTCGCCGACGATCTTTGCCGCCTCCGTGACGTACTGTATGTAACGCTCCGCAGAATACGGCGCAGAGAGAGCCGCGTAAAGGAACTCGCCCGTTGCGAGATCTTCACGATTGGCGTAGAAGCGGCCGCGTTCGTGCTCGGTGTCGATGAGCGCGATCTTGCCCCAATCGCCCGTGAATCCGTATGCCAGATAAAGCGCCGACAGCGTTTTGCCGCTGCCCGACGCGCCGATCAGCGCGATGCGGGCTTTTGATTTCGCTCTTGTGACTATTTCGAAAAGTGACATATTGAAAACCTCCGTTATTTTATAGTCACCGAGACCGTCGACACCAGCTTGACATAAACGGGCAGCTCCTCGCCGTCGTTCAGCGCCTTCTTGACCGCTATCTTATCAATCTCGGGATCCTTGTATCTTAAAAGCTCGTCGTGTTCTGCCATCGCCCACTTGACGAAGGCTTTCTCGTCTGAGATATTCACGCTCGGCGCATTCGTTTTCAGCGATATCTTAGTTCGCGGATCGCTGTCGATCTTTTTAATCTTGACTTGCTGCATACTTGAAACGAGGTACTCACGCAGGCGCGCCGCAAGCTTCTCCTTTTGCGACTGGCGCGCGGCAAGCCGCATTTTCTCCGCCTTGATCGCCTCGACTTCTGCGTCGAGCGTTTTAATGTGCAGCGCGATATTGACTGCCTTGTCCTCAAACATCTCTTTGATCGCTGACAGGCTTTCAAACCACGCCTGTTTAAGGTCCTCTCTTGTCTCCTTGATATACTCCGACGCGTTTTTAATGACCTCGCCGTGCTCGTCGATATACTCGCCGTCGTCGTTTTTCTCCGGCTCCCACGTGTCGTAGTCCTCAAGCCTATCGAACATATCTGACCACTGGTCGGTTAAGTCGTACAGTCTCACAGCCAATCCTCCTCTTTGAAATCTGAAATAACAAAATCGTAGCAGCCGACAGCTTCACGCCTCAAAAGCTCCTTCAAGCAAGTGGCTGCCTGATCTATCGTGTCGAATTCGCCGAGCAGGAACGCTTCGTTATTTGCTGAGGCTATAAGGATAGTTCCTTCCTCTCCACGCCCGGAATGTCTAAATTTATAAGCGACCACCATTTCAGATCTGATGATGTCGCATTTCGTCTCTGAGATTATAAGCATCTTAATCCTCCAGTCTTCTTTCCGCTGCCGTCAGCAGCTCTTTGATTTTTGCCTTGTAAATTGCATCTTTTCCGCTCGCCGCAGAGATCAGACGGTCGAGGGCATCGTGTGCCATGACGAGGAACACCTTGAATTCCTGCTTCTCCTTATCCTCGCCGGACTGCGCCGCCCTGAGCTTCTCCTCGTACTCCTCACGGATCGCCGCGATTTCCGCCTTCTTGTCAGCTTCAAATTTGCGGCGATCCTCTATGTTTTTCCTGTCCATCATCTCATTTTGTCTGTAGTTTTCGGCTTCAAGCGCCTTGATCGTCTCTTTAAGGCGGCGCTCGTTGTCGGAGTTTTCCACAACGGCAACTTCTACAGGGCGCTCACGGAGCTCCTTGTTCTCACGCTCCAGGCGGGCGTTTTCGTCAGCGGCATCGGCTATCTCGTTTTCGAGCTTCGCTTTCGCATTCTCAACGAGCATCTTTTCACCTTTGAGTCTGTTGATCTCTTCCTTGAGCTCACGAACGGACACGCTTTCAAGGTCTACCGCTTCGGCGATCTCGGCTTGCTTTTCCTCGCTGAGCTTTGCGAGAAGGGCAAGTTTTGTCACTCCAATTTGTAAACTCGAGTTTACATTTTCAAGTTTAAGGTTTTCTGCTATCGAAATGTACTTATACGCATTTATTCGAGAAAAGCCGCACATTTCCTCGCAGTAGCTCTCGAAATTCTGATAGCCGAGCTCTTTGTACAGCTTGCCGTCCCGCATCTCCTTGAGAGCGTTCGCCATATCCCACAGGTTCTGCGCAGCGAGCGAACCGCTCGTCATTATGCGCTGGTGCAGACTCAACGCCTGCTCATGCTGACTTAAGCTTAATTCGTTGTTGTTCATTCTTCAATTCCTCCAGATAGTTTTGATATTCCCGCTCGAAAGCCTTGATCTCATCGGGCTTTTCTTGCTCTATGTTGTTTCTATAGCCGTAGCACTGCACGATTTTGAAGTTGTTGGATACTTCGATCGTGTAGTACGGTTTTAGCGGTTCCGATTTCTTGCGAATAAAGAAAATATTCGTCTTGCCCTGGGCGTGACGTGCTGCGTATCCGCCTACGCAGTGACACAGCGCCTTCCCCTCCGCGATGATCTCCTCACCGCACTGCGGCTGACGAAGGATCAGATCGCCCGATTCGTACTCGAAAACTTTCCGAGCCTCGATCCGCTTTGCAAATTCCTGCTTGTCCTTCTCGCACTCTTGATACTTGATGATCTGTGAAAACCGCTCATGAGCCGTCAGAAGATCGTGCGGAAGACCGATCGCCGTGTCGTGCATATCGTAGCCGAGCTTTCGGCATTGATCGATATAATCACGGTAGATCACGTCGGATAGATCGTGATCGTTCAGATAGCGGAACATCCTCATGACGGTTGTACCCGCTGCCTGAGAAAAGGTGATAAGTTCGTTCGCATAGTATACAGAATCTGCGATCTCAAATCGTTCCTCAGGTTTCAGATCAGGCAGTTGATTTTTGCATATACAATATTTCGTGTACAGATTTTCATGCCCCTGCAAGAGCTTAAACTCCGTTCGTGTCAGCTGTAACATTTTTAGAAGATCGTTGCTTCTGAGATCAACGCCTGCGAACACCCCAACGCTTCTAAAATTGCCGTAATAATCGTAAGTTCGCAATATCAGATCCTTGTATCCGCTTTCTATGAGGTACTCGATGTTCGGGTGGTTGCAGTACAGCCGTAAGAATGATATTGCTCCCTCGCTCGATGTTGTCCACTCAGATAAACGGCTGTACCGCATATCGGAACGGTCTATCGCATCGACGTTTAAAAGGGTGTAGCTCTGGTTCGTGTAGTACGGGGCTTTGTAAAAAACAGGTTCCCGAAACGTCATTGCTTTCCATCTGCCCTTATCATCGACACCGTAGCGCACGAAACCGTCTTTGGCGAAAACGTACCGCTGCGATTCTGTGATCGCGTTGGATCTGCTATACTTGTGATAGCACCGAACAAAAAGCTCGTGTCCATATGTGAGGAAAACGCAGAAGTTCACAGCGTAGCGTCTGCCGTAGATACCGCCGCTCTTCATTACGCTTATGAGCTCCGGCGGAGTGCACGGAAAGCAGCTGATAAGTTCGTCTTTTCTTGCTTGCTTCATTTCACGCCTCACCAATCGAGCAGGCTGTCGAGAGACAGCGATATGTCTGTTTTCGGCTCTTCTTCCAACTCGTATTCACTCATGCGGATAGTCATCTTGTACTCGACGACCGCGCCGGGGAACCAGAACTGCACCGCCTTTGTGTACAGATCGAAATCGGAGATTGACTGCCCGAGCCCCTTACAGATCGCCGTCAGGCAATCGGCATACGTCTTGTCACTCTCGACTATCGCACGGGCGAATTCTTCCGACTGGCCGCAGAATTCCCGAAGCGCGTCAGCTACTGCGGAGTTTACTGCCTTCTCGTAACGTCCGAGCTTTTTCTCGTCAGATATCTTGATTTTTTCCTGAGCCTGTCGTATAATAAAAGAAGAGATGTTTTCTTTGTCCGCTGACGGTGTTGCCGCACCGTTGGCGGATTTTTTATTGTTCGACATTCTTTATTACCTCCTCGCCGTTTTATAGGTATTCCACACCAATGTAATCGAGTACCCTCGCCCAGCCGAAACGTTCGCCGTGTTCATCGGTGCACAAGTCATACATCAGGTGTTCCCATTCGATAGGGTGTGTTTCGCGTAGTCTGTCAAATCTATGCGGTCGCTTTTCAAGGTGTATTCCGAATCCGCACATTGAACACCCTGTCCTCTGCGCTTTCGTTGTTCGCAGCTCACCGATCAGATTCGATTCGATCTCACCATAAATAGTGGGAATAATGCTCTCGGGCATTTTAAACGTTCTCTTTAGGCGACCACTTGCGACGCCTCTTTCAAAGAGCTGTTCGCGGAGCTTTCGCTTGTACAAATCGTCCATTTCTGCCGCAAGTCTCAAAAGGTCTTGCCTATTAAAAATCGCAAGAGGGCATGATCTGACCGTTGTCTTCCCGTAATAGTTGCAGCCGTGGATCATCAGTGCTTTCGCGCGGCGTCCTCCCTCGGAAGCCATAAGTCCTAAAAAGGGAACACTGTCGTTAGCTTTCGCCCAATCGTCGCAGGGCTTCTCTTTGAGATAATAGCAGCATTTTGCAGAGACCTTAAAGTCCGGCTTGCCGTAACTAACGCCTTCCGTCTCGTTTTCATAGCCGCCAAAAAGCTCAAGCCATTTCTGCGCAAGCTTCATTCTACTGTGCTTTTGAAATCCCCCATACGCGCCCGTTTCGCCCGTTATAATTGCGTGGCGGACGGTTTTGTTTTTCTCTGTCGGATTTTGCAGCGTCTCGATCTTCGCTGCGATCTCCTTTGACAGCACCGGAAATCCGAATTCGTCGATAACTCTCGCTTTATTATACGGCTTGCCGTCCTGATCTACGGCAGGCTTCAAAGATTCGATACCGAGAGCTTTGTGCACTCGTATAATGCTCGGGTCTTCGAGAAATGAGCAGGATATACCATGAATCGGGAACCTGTCTGCGTGTTGTTCACGAAACATTTTCATTTCCCAATGTTCGGAATAATTGATAAACATATAAAGTGTTATGCTATCTAACCCGCCGACCGATACGTGCGCGTTTTCGGTGTGCCGAAGGAAGTCGTTAACCCTCTCCGCGGCGTGACAAACTTTTACTTCGTATGGCTGCTGCATATTCTCTCGAAAATTCTTGATTGACTCCAAAGAATTTTCAGCTTCCATTCTTTCAAATACATTCATTACTCCGTCCTCCCAATGAATGTTTCGAAGTCCTCGTCCTCTGCGCACTTCGTCAAGAGAATATCGATAACCTTCCTCATATCTCTTGCATCCGTGCCGTTGCCAATCACAGCAGTTACTTTGATTTTACCGCCCGGCGTGACTATATGCACAACGCCCGGATTTTCTTTCTGCTCTTCCTGCGGCGATACCCACGTATCGTGGAACCGCTTCACCGCTGCCCTGATACCGCTTAAAACTCCCATTGTTTTGTACCTCCTTGTTTTTACTTGATTCTCAAATTGACAGCCTTGCCGTCCGTGTCTACGACCTCGCGGGAAAAGTCAAGCCCGCACTCGTCTATGACGACTTGGTCGAGATGCTCCCAGAAGAGCTCGTCTTCACTCGTCTCAGTCATCAGCTCTACTACACCGCAAAGCATACGATTGAGACGATCCTTGCCGAAGCCGAAATCTCGGTGCAGCACATAGCAAAAGAACTTACAGATCCGCTGCGCCAAATTCGCATCGTGGGTCAGACGATCTTCCTTTCTGTTCCTGCGCTCCATCGGAATATGCGCCCTCATGAATGATTCTCCTCCCTGATCACAATGACCCTATAATAGGGCGGTAAAACAGGCATTGCTTGACCGTATTTTGTTGTTATAGCATACCGCCTGTATAATCCACCACTATAGGTCTGAATCCCGTCTCTGCCGATAAGCTCCTGCACGAGCTCTTCGGTGGGGACTTTTTTCAGGT
>ONIC01000168.1 GCA_900317815.1 uncultured Eubacteriales bacterium
AGGTCTCCACCGGAGACCCGCTTCTCGGCTGCCGCCTCGGTCGGTGCTTCTGCTTCGCAGAGGTCTCCACCGGAGACCCGCACCCCTTAAGGGGAGCCAAACAGCTTTTATAGCCGCCTCCCCTTAATGGGAGGCAACGCAGTGAGGAGTTGAGTGACGCAACTCCGATATTATTCATTATTCAGCTTTCAGTATTCATTATTCACTAAGCGTACTGCGATTCCGATAAAAAAACAAGGGAGGAAAAAAGCCTCTTCCTCCCTTAAATACAAAGTTCAAAGACAATTAGTCCTCTGCCTTGGCGATAACTTCTCTGCCGCGGTATGTTCCGCAGTTGGAGCAGACTCTGTGAGGAGCCTTCCACTCGCCGCAGTTCGGGCACTTGGAAAGAGCGGGAGCCTGGAGCTTCCAGACGTTGCTTCTTCTCTTCATTTTTCTTGCGTGTGATGATTTTCTCTTAGGTACTGCCATTTTGTTTGTCCTCCTTATAGTAGCCGGCGCTTGCGCGCTATTCTTCTGTAAATTTTATTCCTTTGAGCGCCTCCCAGCGGGGATCAATATCCCTTTGGTCACAGCCGCACTCGCCCTCGTTGAGGTTTTTGCCGCATTTGGGGCAAAGACCCTTGCAGTCCTCTCTGCACAGGTGCTTTGAGGGTAATGAGAGGAGTATGTCCGCCGTGACGGGCGCATCGAGTTCAACAGTGAAGTCGGGAGCTTCGATATAATCGTCCTCATTCTCGCCGACAAGCGACTGGACGACCGTGTGATTAAAGCTGCGTTCAAACGGGGTTATGGTTTCCTCACCGCATCTGTCGCAGGGCGCATAATAATCGAACTTGGCCGTGACCGCCAGATCAACGACTCCCGCGCGATTTTCTGCTTTTGCCGACACCTTTACAGGCGTTTTGAACGGTACATTGCCGTAAAGCTCCAAATCAGACAGATCGAGTTCATACTCGGCGTTCCCGATCTCACCTTCGTTTAAAAAGACCTTCTTCAGTTCCAACAGCATAATTGCACCTCAATAAGCACACATGATCACACCGAACGGACGCACGTCCGCCCGAGTTCACTCGGAATACCGCATTTCATTATACAATATCGCATTTGATTTGTCAATAAGAAATTCGCATAAATAAGAGATTTTTTGAAACGCAGAGTTGTTGTAAATTGTCGGGCGGATCAATGATTCGGCAGTCTCTTTCCCGAGTCGGCAGTCTCGGCTTCCTTCTTGTGATCGTCCTCTATCTTCATAAATATCGAGATCGCCGACAGCGTCGTTATGACTATGTACAGCACCATGCTCACCACGGCGCCGATGCCGATATAGAGTGCCTCGCTTGCTCCGAGAGGAAGCGCCAGAGCAGCGCACCCGACAATGCCGCACACGATGCCGACGAGATTTTTCAGATTGGACTTGTGATCGAAGAACATAAAGAAAAATCCGATCAGCGGTATCACGATATACATTAAGCCGAAGAACGTATTTTTATAGACAGGGTGATCTGCGCCCATAGAGCCGAAAGCGAGGTTGAGCGCCGTCATCGACACCCACTCTTCGTTGATCTCGGCATAAGCAAAAGTAGTCGAGAGCATATAGCCGCAGACGACAAACATAGCAATAAGCACTCTACGGATATTCCGACAGCGCTTTGTTTCGATATACTTCATAATATTGTTTCTCTTTTCACGGGTTGTCGGTTTGAACACACTTTAAGTGTATTCAGAGTTTTCCGCAGAAGCCTTTCTTGTAGGACTCGATCGTCTTGTTGATTATCTGGATCGCTGAGTCTCTCGACTGCACCTCATCGACAGCCGTCTCCTTATTTTCGAGCGTCTTGTAGACGGTGAAGAAGTGGCACATCTCGTCGAAGATATGCTTGGGCAGCTGCGAGATGTCTGTATACTCGTTGTAGGTCGGGTCGTTGAACGGGATAGCGATGATCTTTTCGTCGTTTCTGCCGTTGTCGATCATCTTTATTACGCCGATCGGGTAGCAGCGGACGAGCGTCAGCGGCTCGATCTGCTGCGAACAGACGACAAGAACGTCGAGCGGGTCTTTATCGTCGGCGTACGTTCTCGGGATAAAGCCGTAATTTGCGGGATAATGCGTCGATGTATAGAGTATGCGGTCGAGGATCAGCATACCCGTCTGCTTGTCCAGCTCGTACTTGAGCTTGCTGCCCTTTGATATCTCGATGCAGGCGACAAAGTCCTCTGCGGAGATCCTGTCCTCGCTGATATCGTGCCATATATTCATAAAAGATCCCTCCGTAAGTGTATTTGCGCCCTATCGGCGCACTATAAGGAGGCACTGATTAAAGCGAGTGCTCATATTGCGCCGTCAGATTTTCAGGCAGATTGCACGAAACGACCGCAGGAATACTGCCGTATTTCAA
>ONIC01000171.1 GCA_900317815.1 uncultured Eubacteriales bacterium
ACACGGCGAACGCTCGGTCTTCCCCATGCTCTGGGGCTTTTACGAAGAAAACCTTCATAAACCGATCGTTAATTGCCGCATTGAAAGTGCAAGAATAAAGCCGCTGTGGAGTGAGTCTTGGAAACAGCGCCGCTGCGTTATACCTGCATCGTATTATTTTGAGTGGAAGCATTATGCCGATTCAAATGGTAGGATAAAAACAGGTGACAAATACGCACTACAGCCCCGCGGCAGTGATGTCACTTACCTTGCGGGGCTGTATAGGATAGAAGAATCTCGTGATTTGAAGTATCCGGTTTTTGCTGTGCTGACAAGAACACCGACGGACGAGTTAAGAGAAATACACGACCGTATGCCGCTTATGCTGCCGGAGAGTGCGATTGATGAGTGGATATCTCCGGATGGCGAGCCGAATAAGGTTGTTGATGCGGCGATTACGGATGTTGTTATTGAAATGGCTTGATTATAAATACCCTCGTGCGTTACCGCAGTCCTTTCACATTTTTGCAGCGTTGATTGATTAAAGCATTTTTATTATCAGAGTAAAGGTCACGGAAGTATTCTATTGCATGGCAAGAAAAATCTGATGTTCTAATATTTCAGCTACCTCTGACTGTGACTCTTCGCTTTGAGCCTCTCTTATAAAAGCGGATTATCCCTTTGGTTAAACAATATCTCGTCAAGCTCGCGCCGATTATCTTCCGTGGTTTTAAACGGATCACCGCATAATTCTGCCGATCGGGGTATTCTCACATTGCCTTTATTCAGGTAAGGGCAATTACGAAATGCGTGTTTGCCGATTTTTCTTACACTTAAAGGAATATTGATCCTTCTCAGCTCCGCACACTTTTCAAAAGCCGAATCGCCTATCTCGACAAGCCCATCGGGGAGAGTTATTTTCTTTACATATATAAATTGAAAGAATGCGCTTTCCCCTATGGTTTTTATCCCTGCCGGAACGGTGTATTCGGTAATATACGGATCTTCGCAAGATTCGCAGCATCTTACTAAGCAATCCCCCGTGATCTGATAATTCCTTTTTGGTACCGCAAACCGTCTTTTCATATTAAGATTGTAGATGTACTGATATTTCAGCATATCGGGGAAATATCGTCTGAGATTCAGCGTATCGCCTGCGTGTGTACCGCCCTCAACTATCTGTAAATTCTTCGAGCTGAGAAGCCTTTTTGTGTAATAATGGTCTCCGATAATTTCATCATGATCTCCGATAACGCAGCACACCGAATCTCTGTCCAGCTTCTTAAACACCTCGGACATAACTATAAACTGCGAAATATCGCCCTCATATCCGAGATTTGGAAGAACTGTTTCCGGCTGCAAACAGGGATTGACAAGTATCACGGGCTTCTCTAACTTGATAGCGATATTCAGCGCAAAGAATCCGCCGAGACTTGTTCCTGCCAATGATTCACATTTTTCCGAGATACAAAGCTCTGTTAATCTCAGAAGTATATCTTCCGGTGTGTCGCTGTCGTAATCTATTTCGGGTGAGATTATCGGTTTTTCCAGACCGCAAAGTGTGTTGTACGCTGCGTTGTGCGGCGTTCCCTTGTAACCGTGTATGTTGAGTATATTCATGTTTTCCCCCATAAGTTAGTTTCTCGGGTTATATTATCACAACTCTTATAAAAGCAAATTAAATCATTTCCAAAAATATATGTATACACCGCCCATTCAGCCCCAACTGCACGGACTTTTAGCCCCATTAAAACGGACAAATAGCCCCACCTTGCCGGAACAATAGCCCCACTACCATTTCAGTGATATAATGCTAAAGGCACACGACTGTGTGACTATTAGTATTAGGAGGTCCTGATATGGTAAACTATCGGGAAATTCTTAGGCTGCACAGCTTAGGCTACAGTCAAAGAAGCATTGAATCAAGTGCACGATGTTCACGACACACAGTGCGCTCAGTGTTGAAAAAAGCATCAGAGCAAAACATCACATGGCCGCTTGACGACGACATTACCAACGCCTACTTGGAAGAACTTCTTTCGGACAAGCAAGTTGCTTCCAAAAGACATTATGCGGCAATCGACTACGAGTATATCCACCGTGAGCTTTCAAAGAAAGGCGTAACGATCACTCTGCTCTGGCAGGAGTATTGTGAGAGAGCCTACGCCAATGGAGAAACA
>ONIC01000172.1 GCA_900317815.1 uncultured Eubacteriales bacterium
GAGTCAAATGTCATTATTTCCGCAAGAGCCTGCCGCTCCTGTCACCGTTACATGGAATCCATGGCACGGCTGCACGAAGGTCTCCCCCGGCTGTTATAACTGCTATGTTTACCGCCGTGACGCGGAGTACGGCAGAGATTCGAGCGTTGTTTGCAAGACAAAAGCTTTCAATAAACCGCTGTCCGTCCACCGAACAGGAGAACATAAAGGGCAATATAAATATCCGAGCGGCACTACCTTTATGACGTGCTTTACGTCCGATTTCTTTCATAAGGCTGCCGACGAATGGCGGCGTGACGCGTGGGGGATCATGAAAACACGCTCGGATTGCTTTTTCTACATGATAACAAAGCGTCCCGAACGAATCAAAGACTGTCTGCCTTTTGATTGGGGCGATGGATACGATAATGTCGAGATAGGCTGCACCTGTGAGAATCAGGCTATAGCTGATAAACGACTGCCGATATTTCTGGAACTGCCGATAAAACACAAGTCGATTATTCATGAACCTATGCTTGAACGGATCGATATTCGTCCGTTTCTGAAAAAGTACGGCAGCGAGATCAACTGCGTCTGCGTCGGAGGTGAGTCGGGTCCGAATGCACGATTGTGCGACTTTGCGTGGGTGCTCGATTCACATATGCAGTGCGTTGAGTACGGCGTTGACTTCCATTTTCACCAGACGGGAGCGAACTTCAAAAAAGGTAACAAGATCTACGACATTCCGAGAGATCAACACCATATACAAGCGAAAAAAGCGGGACTTGATACGCATGGCGGCGTGCTGCTGAGCTGTGAAGGGTATTGCAAGGGCGGTGAATGATTATGTGTACACGCTTTTATGCCGCACTCTCCCCCGAGCTGCGTCCGTTTATTGAAGCCGCACGAAAGATGAATATAGCCGAGCAGATGATGAGATTTCTTGCTAAGCCTATAAACATGACAGGTGAGATACGCCCCACAGACATGGCGGCTGTGATAGCTCCGAACAAGCGTGGTGAACGAGCTGTCTTCCCTATGCTTTGGGGATTCTACGAAGAAAACCTGCATCGGCCGCTTGTTAATTGCCGCGTCGAAACGGCAAGAGTAAAACCGCTGTGGAGCGATTCTTGGAAACAGCGGCGCTGCGTTATCCCCGCATCGTATTATTTTGAGTGGAAGCATTATACCGACATTTACGGAAAGCCTCGAACAGGCGATAAATACGCTATACAGCCCTGCGGCAGTGACGTCACTTACCTTGCAGGGCTGTATCGTATTGAAGAAATGCGCAATCTGAGATACCCCGTGTTTGCTGTTTTGACGAGGGAACCGACGGAGGAACTGCGGGAGATACACGACCGTATGCCGCTGATATTACCCGAGAGCGCTGTTGATGAGTGGATCAGTCCGGACGGTGAGCCTAATAAGGTTGTCGGGAAGGCTGTGACGGAGGTTGTTATTGAAAGGGCTAACTGATGTTTAAGACCATATAAAAAGGAGCACCATAATGAATACACAGATGATTGCAGATCTTTCTGCGGAGCTTATAATAAAGTATTACGACAACGACTATATGCCGTTTCTTTCTTATATGGACGACAAAGCACTTTGGTACGGTCCTGCACAGGGACAGTTTATCGAAGGGCGTGAAGCTATGATAAATATATGGAGTGCAGAAGAACATTCTTTACGTTTCACTATGGGTAATATGGAGGTCGTTCATACATCGTCGAATCATTCGTTCTGCGTCGTGATAATGACGTATAACGTGACGACTCATTACCCCGATGGAAACGACATAACTCTTAATCAGCGGATATCGCTGACGTGGTGCGAACACATATTTCACAGCGAGTCGGGTGAAACAATAAAAAAGCCGTCGATACTTGTATGCAACATCTCAAACCCTCACGAAAAGCACGGTGATGATGTGATCTACCCGATCAAATTCCAGGAGATCTATCGCAAAGACCTAACGGCTCACCTCAGCGGGAGGCGCTTGCATTTTCACGGAAAAGACAAGTCCGATTATTTTATCCTGACCGATACCATCATTTTTATCGAGGCAGCTCACGGCGGCAAGCACAGTATCTTGCACACCGATGACGGCGAGACAGAGGTGATGTCGGCAATATCTTTACTCGAAAAGCGGTACGGAGAATTATTTCTTCGATGTCATCAAAGCTACCTTGTGAATCCCGACCGAATCGCGGAGATCAGACGGTTTAAGATGACACTGACTAACGGAGAGGAGCTGCCTATACCGGAAAAGAAATATACCTCTGTAAAAGAAAAAGCGTTTTCTTTTATGAAAAAACGCAAGTGAAAAGCAGGGGCGGTTAACCCCTGTTTTTGGTAATGTACAGCTTTTTACTGCGAATACTAAATAATATAGTTCAACGGCAGTCGGAATATTTCTGACTGTCGCTGTTTTTGCGCTCATCTGCGGCATACGCAACCCATATACAAGCTGTTTTTGCTTATTTACAAGCTGTTTTTGATTTATTGTTGACTTTTTTGTATGATGTAACGTATAATAAAATCAAAGAATAAAGCGAATTAAAGAAAGGATTGATCCGAATGACAAAGAAGACTTGTGAATTCAAAAGGCTTGCGGCTCTCGCTGTTGCTGCGATGATCGTCGCGGCTCCCGTGTCTTTGACGGCAAGCGCCGACACGGTGCCCAAGATCGCGCTAAATATGGAAACGCGCTTTGGCGATACCGTTGATTTCGGGGAAGACGGCACGTTTATGTATAAGGACGTTAACCCGGGCGAGCGGCCGAAAAAAATTATCAATGTGCGTTATATCAGCCTCGCCCAATATTACGAAGAAACGGTTAAAATATACTACAGCATATCGACAGCCAGTTTTTTGACGCAGTTCTATCTTCCCGAGGAGCAGTACAAGGACGGCATTTTAACGGGCGTTAGGTGGGTGAGCGGATCGGGCACCGAAAGCGACCCATATATGCCCCTGCCGCTTATCGAAACGAGCGGCAAATGCGGCGACAACGCCGTGTTTGAGTATTCCGACGGCGTTCTGACTATAGACGGCAGCGGCAGCTTGTGGAACGATGCATTCAACGGCTGCCCCACCGTGGACGAGGTACGTTTCGCCGACTCCTCCGCCATAGATGATTTAGGCTACAACACATTCTACCGTGCTTCTGTAAAAAAAATAACGATCCCCGCAGCGATTTCCACCGTGTCGGATTCAAGTTTATTCTTTTCGGATGCGGCAACGATCGTTTTTGATGGCGGGCAGAGGTGCTTCGCATACAAAGAATTCGCAAGTATTCCCGAAGGCAGCTTTATCGTTGTCGATAAGTCATATACTTTGAACCTGAAGAATAAGGTCGTTTTCTACAGCGAAGACGAGAATATGCAGGATACTGTTACCAGGTATCAAGAGTATTATGACAACGCTGTATTCGATCAGCAGGAGCTGCTTTACCTCGCCCGTGACGCGGGCTTGCAGTGGTATAGATATCCCGATGAGGAAACCGCGTTAACGGCAGAAAACGCCGCGGAGGTTTTTGGCAGCAATGTTGTGCTCTTTAAAGAGGAGTATTTAGCGCCGACGCACACCACCGCAGGTATTATCGAGCACTACAAGGGCAGCGACGGAAAGCTCTACGTTGAAGACGGGCTTTCGTTCAAGGAGATCGTTTCGGCGGAAATCAACCCGTTGGAGCACGACTGGATTACATCGTACACATGGGAAAATCATAATTGTACCGCGAAGCGCGTATGCAGTTACGATAATTCCCACACCGAGGAGGAGACGGCAGAGGGCGTTTACTCGATAGTATCCCCCGCTTCCTGCGATAAAACGGGTGAATGCACGTATACGGCAGAATTTAAAAATGATGCGTTTTCTACGCAGACAGAAACTGCCGATATACCCGCAGCGGGTCACGCTTGGGGTGCGCCCGAATACACATGGGTAAACCACCGCTGCACCGCAAAACACGTATGTGAAAATGATAATTCTCACACCGAGGAGGAGACGGCAGAGGGCATTTACAGCGTTCTCTCCCCCGCCTCCTGCGAGGAAAACGGAGTGTGGGCATATACGGCAGAGTTTCAGAATGACGCGTTTTCCGCGCAGACCGAAACAGCAGATATTCCCGCTGTCGGGCACAAATGGGGCAATCCCGTTTGGGAGTGGAACGGAAGAACAAAGGCTACCGTAACTCTGACCTGCGAAAACGACGCTTCCCATAAAAACACGTTCGACGCGGTTGTTGGAGTAACGGTCAGCGACGACGGAACGGAAACTGTTTATACCGCGAAAGTAACTATTGACAGTGTAACATACGAAACTTCCAAAGCGGAAAAAAACACGCCTGATGAACCCACTGATACAGACGATACCGAAAATACGGACACAGCGACCGACGATACCGAAAACAACACCGACACATCCGACGATACTGAGGACAACGCGAACCCCTCCGATGACACAGAGGAGAACACGGACACTTCCGATGACACAGAGGACAGCATGAACACCTCCGACAACACTGAGGATGACACGGACACCTACAACAGCACCGAGGACGACACGGACACCTCCGAAGATATACACACTTCGGACAACACCGACGATACACCCGACGAGTCCAAGCCCGATAAACCTACACCCGACGAGCCGACACCGATAGAAGTCGGAATTCTTGGCGACGTAAACGGCGACGGTGTTGTTGATTCCGCAGACGCACTTCTTATTCTCAGAGGAAGCGTTGATCTTGAAACATTTACCAACGATCAAAAGCTCCTTGCAAATGTAAACGGCGACGATACAGTCGATTCCGCAGACGCACTTTCCGTTCTTCGTAACAGCGTAAATATGATCGACAACGAAAAGATCGGAAAGCCCGTTTCAAGGATAGTGGCATAAACGAAATTACTACAGAACACTGTAATTCGTACAGTATGTTATCACCCCATGCGGCTCCGGCCTTGATAAGATCGGAGCCGCAAACACAACATTTATTTCATTAATTCTTGAATATAGAACGCCGTTCCTGCTTGCATGAGCGAGAGCGGCGTTCTTTTTTCTTTATTTTTCTTGTCAATCCCATAAACATGACATGTGAGATACGCCCCACATTCATGGCGGTTATCTTTTTTCAAATCTCGTTGGTTTAATGATTGTGAACACATCGTTGAAATTCAACCGTAACTGTGGTATAATATTACCGGAGAATTCACCAAATAAAAGGATGTAATACCACATAGAGGCATTCTTTGTACGTCGCTACCTTAAGATATTAATTTATTTCCTACATAAGAGAACAAAAGAGTATTTTTAAATTTCAAAATTATTACATATAAGGTGAATAATATGATTGAAAAGAAAATCGATCGCCGAGCTATTAAGACAAAAAAAGCTATATGTAACGCCTTTTCACAATTACTCGCCGAAAA
>ONIC01000174.1 GCA_900317815.1 uncultured Eubacteriales bacterium
CTGGTGGACGGACTTGAACCCCCGACCTGCTGATTACAAATCAGCTGCTCTACCAACTGAGCTACACCAGCTTATGAGCGCCGTTTCCTTAACAGCGCTTGTTTATTATATCATCATTTTTTCTGTTTGTCAATAGTTTTTTCAAATTTTTTGTTATTTTGAACGCCGTCTTCCTGTTCATCATACGGCAGGACAAGAGATATCCTCGTTCCGAGATTTTCGTAGCTGAGCACCTCGAAGAAGCCCTTGTGCTTGTCGGCGATCCATTTTGCGATCGAAAGCCCCAAACCATAGCCGCCGCTCTGACGGTTCCTTGCGGGGTCTGATCTGAAGAATCGCTCGAATATCTTCCCGACTTCCTCCTGTTTGATACCGATGCCGTAGTCCTGGACTTCGATCGCGTAATATCTCTCGTCACGCTCTCTAAGTCGGAGGATTATGTCTGTACCCTCGGGAGAATACTTCACCGCATTGTCCACAAGGATACGCAGACACTGCTTCAAAAGTGCTGCATCAGCAGTTGCCTCAACATCTATCCTGAGATCGAGCCTGAACTCGTGATCCTTGTCTATCATGGAAAACTCATCGTATATATCGCATATCAATTCATTTATCACGAGCTTTTCGAAGCGTATCACAGCACGTCCGCTGTCTCCCCTTGCAAGGAAAAGCAGATTCTCCACAAGGCGCCCCATATTCTCCGCTTCGTCCTTTATGGACTCGATCGACTCATCCAGAACTTCCTTGTCCTCTCTGCCCCATCTGTCGAGCATATTTACATATCCCTTGATAACTGCGATCGGCGTCCGAAGCTCGTGGGAAGCGTCCGATACGAACCTGATCTGACTCTGATACGAACTGATCGTGCGTTTGAGAAGATCGTTGACGGCTTCCTCAAGTCCGGCAAGCTCCTCCTTGCCTGTGTGAATTTCGAAATTTCCGCCGTTTTCCTCAAGGTCGCTGTTGATATCTATATTTTTGAGTTCCTTCGCCGCCTCCGCCACGTTATAAAGAGGCTTCAAGCGCCTGTAAGTCCTGCTCGGGATTATTACGCACGCAGCTACCAGTATTATAAACTGCACGATCAGGATACACATCACAGAGATGAACATAAACCGCGCATAGTTTCCGATATCCGCTGTAACGACGCTGCCGTTCTTAGACGTCATTAAAAGCTCCGCAGTCGATATCCTTTCCATAAGTCCGCCGCCCGATGAAGAAAGGCTCACGCCATTAAGCCCGACAAACGAGCCGAGAGCCGTCAACTCGGCATTGTACAGCACTGCAAACGAGATCAGAAAAAGATACACAAGATCGGCGGCAACATCACCGATTGCTTTGAAGACGAGCTGTTCTACGCTTATCTGAAAAGCTATGGAAAAACTTCCGGGCCGATCCTTCTCGGGCTTGTCTCTCAGACGCCGTATCAGTCCGAGCTTTTCGTCAGGCTTCTCTTTCCTCCTTGATGACATATCCAACACCCCTGACGGTCGTGATGAGCTTCACGCCGAATTTCTCATCGATCTTCTGACGAAGATACCTTACATAAACGTCAACTATATTAGTTTCGCCCACATAGTCATATCCCCAGACATTCTCCAGAAGAGTGTTCCTTGACATAACGATGTTCTTGTTCTGCATAAGAGTATGGAGCAGGGAAAATTCCTTTGCCGTCAGCTCGACAGGCACTCCGTTGTACGTTACCTTAAAACGCTCTGCATCAAGCGTTATGCCTGCGCAGTGGAGCATATCGTGCGGCTGTTCTTTCGGTGCGCTGTGCTTTCTCAGCGTAACTCTGATCCTTGCGAGCAGCTCCTCGATCGCAAACGGCTTCGTGATATAATCGTCTGCGCCCATATCAAGCCCCGACACCTTGTCCATTACAGCGTCGCGCGCAGTGAGCATTATAACGGGAACATCAGATTCTCTGCGCACCCGTCTGAGTATCTCTATCCCATTGATACCGGGCAGCATTATATCGAGCAGCAGCAGATCAAAACCGCCGCTCTCCGCAAGCTCCAGCCCCCGCCTGCCGTCGTTCGCTTTCGTGACCTCGTAACCCTCGTGAACAAGCTCCAGCTCGACGAAACGGGCGATCTTCTCCTCGTCTTCGACAATAAGTATCTTTTGCATCAGCCGCACCTCCGTTTTTCTATATATGATAATTATACACAAAATACTCCCGATTTACAAGATGTGTATCTGCATGAACAAAAAAATCGCCGCCGCAGAGATTTCTTGCGGCGGCTTGCTGCTGTCAATACTTATCCGATGTGAATGCGTTTTTTATATTTCTGACCATGCCCGAAAAGGAGCCGAGCAGGATATTGAGAGAGGACTTCGAAAAGTCCGGTCCGCTGATCCTGTAGGTCACGCCGAAGAACAGTGAGATCACCATTACTACGAGCACCGTGCTGAAGCTTGCAAGTAACGCCGCAATGCAGATTATCAGCGGGATCGAAGTAAGCTCCGAGCCGTTGTGGCAGATCGTCAGCGAATTGCTCAGCAGGTATCTGCCGATCCTGCTTGCAGTTTCCGAGAAACGGTCATGCGAGGGAGCCGCCTTCTGTTCGTTGAAATTGAAATCGGGTCTCGGCGCATTTGCCGAAGTATTTGCCGAAGCGTTAGTATCAGAAGCTGCCGTATTCGGGCGGGAAGCCTGTCCGTATGTGCGCTCCACATAGATCATAGCGTCGATCAAGTCGTGGTTGTTCTTATCGAGAGCCTCCTGCGCCTGCTCGATCGTAACGCCTGTCTTTGCAACGATCATATCAATCATTTCTGCGTTTGAAAATTTCTCACCGTCTGGGCCGTCAAATCTTTCGATCTTATCCGTATTGATCATAATATCACCTTCCAAAACCTTTCTGATCTTTCAGATCATCATATACCGTTACTGCTCCGTGCTGTCGGATGCGGGCTTGTCCTGCTGAGGCTGCGGCTGTGTCTCTGCCGGAGTGCCGTCTTTCTTTTCAGGCTCGGACGCTTCCGTCTTTTCAAGGCTCACGCCGCTCACGCTTGCTCTGCCCTTGCGGAAATCCTCCGTAAACTCCTTCTTGCTCTGCTCGTATGTCGCCTTTACATTCTGAGCCTCAGTCATAATGTTTTCCTTTGCCTTATCTGCGGAAGCAACAGCCGTCTTTACAGCCTGCTCTACGACATCCTCGATCGTTCTGCCGGTATCGGGAGTGTAAACTCCGAACGAGTAGCGGCAGTCAAACGCCAGACCGAGTACAAGACCGGGGATCACAATCCACCACAGAAGCGGAAGCGCAATGAAGAATATCAGCGCGGGTATCGACATAACTACATTGCCGTGTCTTGTGACCACGAACGAGAAGTTGAAAATACCGTTGACGATCTTCTCAAGTACGCCCGCTGCTCTTCCGACTGCTTCCCCGATCGGGATCTCCGTCTTCGGAGGATAATTCCCGTACTGCGGCGGAGGATTTTGTCCCGCAAACCCGCCGTAGGGCGGCGCAGGCGGCGCCTGCCTCGGGAAATCCTTGTAAGGCGGCGGCGGAGCAGGCGGCTCCTGCCTCGGAAAATTCTTGTACGGAGGAACGGGCGGATAGCCGCCTCCGTACGGTTTGTTGAAATCTGTCCGCGGATCGAACGCTCCGGGTCTGTTAAATCCGGGCGTTGCGTAGCTGCCCTGATAATCGGGCATCCTTCCGCTGACGAAGTATGCTCCCTGAGCTGGGGGCTGAGTCGGAGGCGCACCCGCAGAAGTTTTGCGGCGTTCGATGTAGATCGCGGCATCGAGAATATCCCAGTTGGAGTTCTCGAGCGCCTCCTTTGCCTGTTCGAGCGATACGTGAGCCTTCTGGCTCAGTGTCTCTACCATTTCGTAGCTTTTCATAAGATTACCTCCCTTGCCGATACAAATTCGCACCGTCCTGCGGCTAAGCCGCATATCCGAGCCGAAACGCCCGAATTTCCAGCAAGCAGTAACTGCCGGCACTAATTTCATATACCTTCCAAGCTTATCCGCCGTATGTTCTCTTGCTGTGATTATATGATATCTCATCAAGATTAAATAACAATTTGAGAAAGATTAAAATTTGATTAAAAAATAATTATTTGAAACTAATTTATTACATATATTCTCCTGCTTCGGGAAAAACTATTCCAGAATAATTAAGCGGACGCTGATTAAAGCGAGACGGGCGCTTGGCTCGCGGAACTTTAGTCAATCAGCGGCTCCTTAAACCGAAAGGAACAATACAATGCCAAGATACGAATGTCAGGAATGCAAGCACTCCTTTGAATCGCAAGAAAAACTCCCCGCTTGCCCCAACTGCGGAGCGGCGGCCGACCGATGTGAAAGATCCGAAGATCTGCCCGAAACACAGTACAGCGGAACGCAGACCGAGAAAAATCTCCGTAAGGCGTTTACTGCGGAAGCCGAGGCGCGAGACAAATACTCGTTCTTCGCAGAGAAGGCAAGACAGGACGGATTCGAACAGATCGCCGCCATCTTTGAAAAGACAGCCGACAACGAAAAGGAACACGCCAAGCTGTGGTTTACGGAGCTGGGCGGACTGTCGGACACATCACACAATCTCACATCCGCCGCAAACGGAGAGAACTTCGAGTGGACAAACCTTTATGCCTGTTATGCCGAAACAGCAGAGCAGGAGGGCTTTCACGAGCTTGCACAGAAATTCCGCGCTGTCGGTGAGATCGAAAAAAAGCACGAGGAACGCTACCGTGCGCTGATAAAGAACCTTGAGATGCAGGAGGTCTTCAAAAAAAGCGAGGTCAGAGTCTGGGAATGCAGGAACTGCGGCAACGTAATTGTAGGAATTGCAGCTCCCGAGGTCTGCCCCGTCTGCTCTCACCCGCAGGCGTACTTCGAGCTTCGCGAGGAAAACTACTGATCCTCCGCGTTGAGTAAGCTGTCCTATACAGTGTTCCGCCGATAAAAAAAGCTGCCGGTCATTTCCGACAGCTTTTTGCTTTTTTTAGGAGACACTGATTAAAGCGAGTGCTCATATTGCGCCGTCAGATTTTCAGGCAGATTGCACGAAACGACCGCAGGAATACTGC
>ONIC01000173.1 GCA_900317815.1 uncultured Eubacteriales bacterium
TCCTGTTTTGATTGAAGGTAAACAAGGACCCACAGGTAAAACAACTCTTTGTCACGAATTAGAAAAATTGGGGATTGTTGTTACAGAGCGCTGGATGTTTGACTGCCCATTTCCGTATCGTTCCGTTCCGGAAGTTTTTAAAGAACTTAATAAGGGCAATGATAACAAAGCTTTTGTTACCATCGTCCTTAATGAGTTTGTGTGCTGAGGATTTTATGAAAACGATAAGATTTAACGATCCTGCCGTTTTTGAACGGCTCGAAGACAAGGCGATAGACGGTGTTCTCGACTACAGCGACTTCCCGCCCGCGGAGTACAAGTATTTTTCGAAGCTCTCAAAAGTCGGCTACAACAATCGTGTTAAGGGTTGGGCGGTCGAGATCTGTGAGCAAAAGCAGAAAGAGCTCCGAGCCGACTACGCCCGCGATAAAGAGGAAGCGCAGCGTGTTTTTAATCTGCTTAAGCAAGACAACGACCGCCGCATAAAATACAACGCCGAGATCACGATGATCTATAAAGCCGACGATATCTACGGGATCCTTGACAGCGCTCTTGCAGCGCTCGAAGCTGTGATGGACGAGCCGGGACTTAAGGCGAGGATCGAGAAGAAACTTGAAAAGATGTATGAGGTGATGGAAAATGATCGATAGAAGGATTCCGCCGTGCTATGACTGCGGCGCATGGGACGACGAACGCGAGGGCTGCACGATGCCGTCGCTCGACAGGCTGTATGCTTGCCCGCTGGAGGATGAGAGAGCGACTGAGTACGTATCTCAACTCACTGAGTTTTGGAAGGAATTCATAGACGCATTACACAATGCAATTGTGGAGTATAGAACACAGGGACTTAGTGACGAGGAGATAAAACAAATGCTTACTAAGCCTGACGAAGGAGAGGATTGGGAGGAAACAGAATGAACGATGATTTAATCAGCAGACAGGCGGCAATTGATGCACTGAGAGACGCAGAAAACCATGCTTTCAACTCATTCTACAAAGGCTTGATAAAGGCTCATAAGATTATTGTAGACTTGCCATCCGCACAGCCAGAAATAGAGCCGAAAACAGGACGGTGGATACCCTATAGGTGTGATATGTATGAGTGCTCGGTCTGTCAGCGAATACATACAAGTATGGATGTGGAGGGGTGCGATGCGGAATATTGCCCGCACTGCGGCGCAAAGATGGAGGGAGAAGCGGAATGAAAGTCTGTGATATGGATTGCTTTAACTGTAAGTTTCCCGACTGCATAAAAGAAGATGTTTACTCCGAAAATGCAAGATATTGCAATAGAAGTGAAGAGTATAAGAAAAAAGCACGTGAATATGCAAAGAAAAAACGTGATGAAGCACGAGCTAAAGGATTTTGTATCATTTGCAGGAAAGTGCCTGCTACACATGGGGCAAAATGTTATGAGTGCTATCGTAGACAAAAGAGATATGACAGAAAGAAGAACACCGGAAAAAGACAGATGAGACATGCACTTGGTTTATGCTACTTCTGCGGTGCTCCGCCTAAAGAAGGTTTTCGAGTTTGTGAAAAACATTACAGCATATATCAAAAAGCCGGTGCTCACATGGGTTCCCATCCGAATACGCAAAAGGCACGAGAAGAATATAATAAGTGGTTCTGGTGTCACAACGCAGGAGGGAAGAATGGAAAGTAATTGTAAATTTTGCGGCAAAAAAGTTTCCTCAGAAAAATACTTGAGCAACCCAAGCCGTTATTGCGGCGAATGCAGCTCATACTGCATGAAGCAATGTCCTAAAGCGAGCTTGTGTTCTACGAGCTGGCATAAAGAGCCGTGCGTATCCTGTGAACATAATCCTTACAGAATAAAGCACACATGGAGCGGAAAGGAGTGGATCAAGAAGTGATAGATATTGAGGGATTTCAGAATTACCTGTACGAGGAGGAACTGTCGAAGAACAGTATCGCTACATACGTCAGAGGTGTTCAGCGTTTTGCAGAATTATTCGATGAGGTAACGAAGCCCAATCTGCTTGAATTTAAACAGTTTCTGATGTCGAACTTTAAGCCGCAGACAGTCAATTTGAGATTAACGGCAATGATGAGATATTGCAAGTATAAGGGCATTAACGAGACGATTAAACTTGTCAAAGAACCTAAGAAAACGCATATCGACAATATAATAACAGAAGATCAGTACAATCGACTTATCGATGGACTGAGATCAGACGGCGATTACCGTTGGTATTATCATGTCATTCTCTTAGCGAAGACGGGAATGAGAATTTCGGAGGCTCTTCGAGTTACCAAAAAGGATATTCTTTCCGGCAGCGTGACAATGCATACGAAGGGACACATGAGGACTATTTATTTTCCGAAATCGCTGATTGAAGAGATGAGAGAATATCTTGAGCAGTTTAATGATCGAGATACGATTATGATAAACCACAACGGAAAAGCTATCACTTCAAGAGGTGTTTCGGGAGAGTTTAAGAAGTTGGCGGATCGATATGGTATACCGAGAGAAAACGTACATCCGCACGCATTTCGTCACTTTTTCGCTATAGAATTTTTGAAGCGCAACAACAATATCGCACTACTCGCTGATCTTCTCGGTCACGGAAGCGTAAAGATCACACAGATTTATTTAAGACAGTCACAGGAGCAGCAGCGCAAGGCGGTCGATGACGCAGTGGACTGGTGAAAGGAGAAAAGGAATGAGGGAGATCATATTTAGAGGTAAAAGCCGCTATTCTGGCAAGTGGGTAGAGGGATATTTCAGTATGGAGGTCGGCAAAATCCCATATATTCAATGGCTTGAATATGATGATGCGTACGACGAGGAGGTTGTTGAAGAGTGTGCGGTTGAACTCGAAACCGTCGGGGAGTACACGGGAATGAAAGACAAAAGCGGCAACAAGAACAAGATTTTTGAGGGGGATATTGTAGATGTCGATAACGCTCTTGTAAGTGGGCGATTCTGGGTCGAATACGGGGTGTCGGGCGCATTCATCGTGAAGGATAAGGACGATAGAAGATATTTTCTCGGTGGCTGCAATTGTACTGTAATCGGCAACATTCACGACAATCCTGAGCTGCTGGAGGGAGGCATAACATGAGGATCATAAAAGAGGGAGACATAAACAAGTTACTTAAGGTGAAACAATTCAGATGTTTGAAATGCGGCTGCATTTTTGAAGCAAACAATAAAGAATATAGGTGGTATGACAGTGGTCAATGCTATGATTCAGGCTTTGAGTGCAATTGCCCCACGTGCGGCAATTGGGCTTATGAATATCGTAGCGGCGAGCATTAAAAGGAGAGTAACAATGGATATTAATTTAAAGCCTTGCCCGTTCTGCGGAAATAAAGCAGCACCCAAAATTATGGATCAGAACCAGGCACTGTGGAGAGACCCCGATTATGATGGGGATTTACGTATTGTTGTATGCTGCGCAGCGAGAAATGGCGGCTGTGGAGCTTCTACCGGATTTTGTGATAACGATGATGAAGCTGTCGCGGCTTGGAACAGACGAACCGCCGATGACACAACGGATATGTGGGCGTATGTGTGCGGATACAAGGAGTGATTACGATGGATAAGATCACAGACGGATTGAAACACGACGGCGGCAAGCCGAGACTGTCGCTTGTACCTGCCGAGGCTATCGAAGCTATCGGTGCAGTTATGACGCACGGTGCGGAGAAGTACGGCAAGGACACCTATAAGCAGGTAGAGCCGGAAAGATACCGTGATGCACTTATGCGGCATATTTGCAAGTGGTTAAAAGATCCGCACGGGAAAGACGAAGACAGCGGACTGCCGCATCTGTGGCATATCATCACTAATGCGGCATTCTTATGCGAGCTTGACAAGCCAACGGAAGCAGGCACGTTCGACAGCGCAGTGCAAGATATGTGCACCGCACTCAAAAATTTCGGCGAGTGTATAAGGGAGGAATGAATTTGACAGCAAAAGAATACTTAAACCAGGCTTACCACCTCGACCGTCAAGCCGAGATGCTCATAGCGAAGGCTGAGAAGCTCCGCAGCAGCCTTTACGGCAAAGGGGTATCATATGACGGGAGCAAGGTCAAAGGCGGCACAGGAGGCGATCTGAGCGATACTGTGGCGCAGGTGATAGAGTACGAGCAGCAGTCTGCCGATGTGATAAAAAAGCTTATCGGCAAGCGCATAGAGATCGAGAGAGTGATCGCGGCGGTACCCGACGCGGATCAGCGTGAGGTGCTGGAGCGGCGATATCTGCTTTATCAGCCGTGGGAAACATTCTTTGACAAACGCACAGGGCAAAAGGTGACGGGTATTGACGAAGCCATGAATTACAGCGCAAGGCAGATATACCGCTTTCACGGGAAGGCTTTGCAAAAGGTTGAAAACCTTGTCAGCGAATGTCAGTGAATGTCAGTTGTAAATGTGGTAAACTGGTATTGTGAGAGTAGGGCGAGGCGCTGAGGGACACAAGCGACAGCAATGTTTCTCAGGCTCGTCACACACTTGCGCTGATTGGTTTGTTTCTGGTGTTATGTGTACCTTCTGAAATCGGGGACTGTGTGTGCAGTCCCCACATACCGCGGAGTAGAGTAACGGGTTACTCATCAGCCTCATAAGCTGAAATGATATCGGTTCGAGTCCGATCTCCGCAACTTGATTTTTTCTTCATTTCTCTGAATCTTCTAAAATAAAAACGCAAGAGCCGTCCCAATCGGGGCGGCTTTTGCGTGGGCGTATGAGAAATTATGAAAGGACGGTGAGGTAATGCCTAAATTGACCGAAAAACAAAAAAGATTCTGCGAAGAGTACCTCATCGACCTGAATGCAACGCAGGCGGCAAAGCGAGCCGGGTACTCTGAAAAAACAGCCTATAGGATCGGCGCTGAACTACTTCAGAAAACCTCAGTTTTGGATTTTTTAAGGATACTAAGGGAAAAGCAATCGGAGCGTACCGGCATTACCGCCGACGATGTTCTCCGAGAACTGAAAAGTATCGCATTTACAGAAGAAGTCGAGATCTCCGGCAAGGAAAAAATGAAAGCGCTTGAGCTGCTCGGCAAGCACCTCGGAATGTTCACGGGCAGCACTGCCGAGGATAAGGCGATCCTCGACAAGCTCGACGAGGTTCTCGGAGGGATCAAGAGTGAGTTTTAGCGCAAAACAGCAGGAATATTTTCGAAACGCTACGCACCGATGGAATGTCAAGACGGGCGCGACGCGCTCGGGCAAGACCTACATGGATTATTATGTTATCCCGAAACGGATTCGCGCCGTTGCCGAAAAGGACGGCCTTATCGTGATCCTTGGGCATACAAAGGGAAGCTTGCAGCGCAACATTATCGAACCGCTTCGAAAAATATGGGGTACGGCACTTGTATCTGATATCAAAACGGATAATACAGCGACGATGTTTGGTTCACAGGTTTGGTGCCTCGGAGCGGATAAGATCTCACAGGTAGATGTGATTCGTGGAATGTCTGTAGCGTATTGTTACGGCGACGAGGTCGTAACATGGCATGAGGGCGTTTTTACAATGCTGAAAAGCCGTCTTGATAAGCCGTACAGTCGTTTTGACGGCACCTGCAATCCCGACAATCCGCACCATTGGTTTTATAAATTCCTTTACGAATCGAATGCCGATGTTTATGTGCAGGAATATTCGCTCTATGACAATCATTTTTTGCCCGCGGAGTTCGTCGAAAATCTTGAAAACGAATACCGCGGCACCGTTTATTTCGACCGATATATTTTAGGTCATTGGACGGTCGCCGAGGGGCTGATTTACAAACTGTTCGCCGATGACGCGGCGCACGGCAGATCGATGTTTATATCCCAGAAGCCACAGCTTTCGAGAATCGTGATCGGCGTCGATTTCGGCGGGTCGGGCTCGGCGCACACATTTGTCGCGACGGGCGCGGACAGGGGTTTTAACAGGCTTTACGCGCTGCTCTCAAAGCGTGTGGAGTGTAGGGACGAAAGCGGAAGACAGATCGACATCGATCCCGACAAGCTCGGGCAGCTCTTCTGCGAGTTCGTCTGGCAGGTGATCGCGATGTTTGGCAATCCCGAGGTCGTTTATGTCGATTCCGCCGAGCAGACCTTAAGATTAGGTCTGCGATCGACGGCACGAAGGTCGGGGCTTTCGTGGCTTCGGATAGAGAACGCACTGAAAACTTCGATCAACGACAGAATAAGATGTACGACGCGGCTGATGGCTCAACGTCGGTTTTTTGTTATGGACAGCGGCTGCGAAAGCCTTGTCAGAGCACTCGAGACCGCCGTGTGGAATCCAAAGAATCTCACGAAGGACGAACGGCTCGACAACGGTACAAGTGATATCGATACGCTCGACGCGTTTGAGTACACCTTCGAGCGAGATATTGCGAGATTCATCAAATATGAATAGGTGACGATATGAATTATACGACAATGTTCGGCGCGGTCATAAAGATTCTCGGGCAAAACAGTGTGCAGTACGGCTTTAACGCAGAAATGGCGGAGAAGATCGAGCTGTGGTCGAGAATGTACGAAAATAAAGCGCCGTGGCTATCTAAAAATATCCTCAGCGCAAACATTCCCGCGACGGAGGTCTATGAAACGGCAAAGCTCGTTCTGCTCGAGTTTAAAAGCGAAATCACGGGTAGCCCGTGCGCCGATTATATCAACAAAATTTATCAGGAATGTGTTATCAAAGGGCTGTCGCATAAGGTCGAGTACGGTCTTGCGAAGGGCAGTTTTATAATCAAGCCGATCGCCGACAAGGAGGGCATACGCGTTCAGTTTGTGCAGGCGGACTGCTTCTTTCCGATCGACTTCGATTCCTCGGGCGAGTTACTGAAATGCGCGTTTGCCGACCAACTCAGGTGCGGGAGGTCGATCTACACTCTCATTGAGATCCACACTCTCAACGGCGGCGTTTATACGATTGAAAACAGGCTTTTTCGCTCGGAAAACGACGGTTTGCTCGGCTCGGAAACAACTCTTTCGGAGATCGAGAAATGGTCGAAATTGCCGCGTGAGTTCAAAATAGTGAATGTGCCGAAAATGCCGTTCGGGTTCTTCCGCTGTCCGATGGCGAATCAGGTCGATTCAACTTCTCCGATCGGCGTATCGATGTACTCGCGCGTAGTCGAGCAGATCGCGGAGGCTGATCGCCGTTACAGCGGTATTTGCTGGGAATACAAGGGCACGCAGCTCGCAGTGCATATTGCGGAGTCTATGCTTGAATACGACGCGGACAACGACAAATGGAAGTATCCGGGCGGCGAGGAGAGGCTTTATCGCAAGGTGCAGTACAATGCGGGCGCATCCGAGAAACCGCTCATAGATGTGTTTTCGCCGCAGATCAGAGCGACGGAGCTTTTCACGGGATACAATAATCAGCTTCGCATGATTGAATTCGGATCAAGCCTTGCATACGGCACGCTTTCCGACCCGAGCACCGTCGACAAGACGGCGACAGAGGTTAAATACTCGCAGCACAGATCGTATTCATTCGTGTCGAGCGTTCAGTTGGCGCTCGGGCAGGCGCTCAGAGATTTTGCGGACGCGTGCGCGTTCTGGATCAGCGTTTACGATCTCGTTCCGATCGGGGATTATGAGGTATCGTTCGACTTCGACGACAGTATCATCAACGATCCTATCGACGAGCGCGAGCAGGATCGCCGTGATGTCGCGATAGGCGCAATGCCCGTGTGGGAGTACCGAATGAAGTGGTATCACGAGGACGAGAAAACGGCGCGCAGAATGACCGACGAGGCGAACGCGGGGGTGCTTGAATAATGTTTAGGCCGGGCGAGATCGAGGGCGCTTCTCTCGGCGTAGAGGGCGCGTTCTCCGAGCTGGAAAGGCGCATTATGGACGACATTGTGCGGCGCATAAGGATAAACGGAGAGATCACACGCAGCGCCGATTGGCAGCTGCACCGCCTGCATGAGCTTGGAGCGGGCGACGCGGCGGTGAGAGCGTATATTCAAGACTGCCTGGATTATTCCGACAGGCAGATGACGCAGCTGTATTACGGCGTGCTTCGTAAAGGCTACTACCGTGACGGCTCGTTGTATCGCGGGACTGGCACGGACATGATCCCGTTTGAAGAGAACGACGACCTGCAAAGGCTGATAGAAGCCGTATCACAGCAGACAAGCGGCGAGATGAAGAACATCACGCAGTCGCTCGGGTTTGCTGTCAGACAGAACGGGCGGCTGCGCTTCCTGCCGATAGCCGACTATTATCAGCGCACGCTCGACGGCGCAATGTTTGACATATCGAGCGGCGCATTCGATTACAACACAGTTCTGAAGCGCGTGACAAAGGAGCTGACGAACAGCGGCCTGCGCACAGTGGATTACGCAAGCGGGCGCAGTATCCGTGTAGAATCGGCTGCGCGTATGTGCGTGATGACGGGCTTTTCGCAGCTGACCGCAAAGGTCAACGAGCAGAACGCCGAAACGCTCGGCACAGAATACTTTGAGGTAACATGGCACGGAGGAGCACGCCCCGAACACCAGGTGTGGCAGGGCAGGGTGTACACAAGGGAGCAGCTCGGCACGGTGTGCGGCTTGGGTGCCGCCGACGGGCTTTGCGGCTGCAACTGCTACCACGACTACTACCCGTTTATTCCCGGACTTTCGGAACGGGCGTACACCGACGAGGAGCTTGAAAAACTCAACAGCGAGGAAAACACCCCGAAGGAGTACCACGGCAAAGAATACACGGCATACGAAGCCACACAGCGGCAGAGGGCGCTTGAACGCACCATGCGGGCGCAAAGGCAGACGATACATCTGCTGCAAACGGGCGGCGCAGACGACGAGGACGTAATGCTCGCACGGGGCAAGTACAGAGCGCTGTCGGCGGAGTACACGAATTTTTCAAAGGCTATGGGGATTCCGCAGCAGCGTGAAAGAGTGACCGTTGACGGGCTTAAGAATGTCGGACAGGGCAAATACACTATACCTGGCGAGAGTAACAAAACGATACAAAAAAATTCTACATCAGGGAATGTTGCAAAATCAAACGGAAATGGTATAATTATTTCAGGAAGTAAAGATTATAACGATGTCGTGAATAATCTTAAGTCTTTAGGCGTATCGTATAATAGAGTTGAACGACATATTATACCTCCGAGTGAACAGCGAATTATTAGACGATTAGGCGGGGGCGATAGAACCAATGGTTCTTGTACATCGTTAGCCTTCGCTTATGCAGGGAACAAAGCCGGTTTAAATGTTCTGGACTTTCGTGGAGGTGATAGCTGCGATTTCTTTACCAAGAATAAAAACATTGAAGCTATAACGAGGCTTAATGGCGTTCAGGCTTCGATTGTCCGAGATACAAACGACTTTAAAGCAGTAGGTACTCTCGTCAAAAATATGAAAGAAGGTAAAGAGTATATTCTTTCTACAGGAGCGCACACAGCTGTGGTCAGGAGAACGTCAAGTGGTAAAGGATATGAATATCTGGAATTGCAAGACGTTTCAAAAAACGGCTTTAAACCGCTTAACACTTCTGTTTTAAAAGACAGATTTGACTGTAAAAAATCTCATAAATCATTCGGGCAGACTTTACAAGTAAGGAACTTTTTATTTGAAGTAGATTCTTTATGCAACAGTGACGAGTTTAAGAGCATTTTAGGGTATATTAATACAGCGAAAAAAGATCAACAGAAAGGAGTTGGCGGCTATGTTAAGTGATTTTTATAAAGACGATGATAATAATACGATATATAGAATAGATGATCTTGACAGTAAAGGTAAACTTCTTTTTAGTTTTGACAAAATTCACATCTTGAATTTATGGACAGACTATCCGACAAAATTTACAGATGAACAGAAAAAGATCTTTGATAGAGAATACCCGTTCTGGGCTGATTTCTTTAAAGATCGAATATAATATTTTAACCGCCCCGCGTCACGCTCGGCGGTTTTGTTATGCCCGAAAGGAGAACACCATGCTTATAAAACTGCTTGAAATTCTCATTGCGGTTATAATCGCGGGAATCGTTCTGAGATTATTGCTCGGAATAATCATAATGATATTAGAGTTTCACGATTTTGGAGGGAGGTGAGAACATGGGCAAATACGGTTGTACAACATTCGGACGTGCTTGCAGTTACGAAAAAGACGAGATCAAGCACGCATTAAACGGAGAGGTGCTTGCAGCTTGGGACGAAGACGGGCGGCATTGGGAAAAGGCTTCAAAGAAAGAAACTGACAAAGTTATTCTCGGAGCATATGATCAGCTTTTCTATCAGGCGGAGCAGCTGAGAACGTCGGCTCTTGCTATGGAGAGGGTCTACGGCGCGATCACTCCCGAAGACTTCAAAAAATACATGCGTTTCGTTGAAGAAGAACGCAGAAAACCGAGTGATTACAAATTTGAATACAAAGACTAAGCACCAACGCAAAACGCGAAGGTGCTTTTCTTATACCCGCCCTTTGGCTGCGGAGGGCTTAAAGAACGCGGCTTCGTAAGCGGAAAGTTACACGCTTAAAACAACTCAAAAAAACGAAAGGACGAAAAAACATGAAAACA
>ONIC01000182.1 GCA_900317815.1 uncultured Eubacteriales bacterium
CCAAACTTGCTTGCATCTTTCGGTCAAATTGAACTCAAAAGCCTTGAAATACGTCAGTATTACTGCGGCTTTTTTGTCCAATTTGCCGCGAAATCTGACGGCGCAATATGAGCACTCGCTTTAATCAGTGTCTCCTTAGATAAGAGGTGCAAATCATGAAAAACAAGAGTATACGGCTTTGCGCGTTGGTGTTGTCATTGATACTTGCTGCAGCGCCTTTTGCGGCGGTCACAGCGTCCGCAGATACCGACGCTGTGACACTGTCCGTCAGCGTGGGATCCTCTGACACACCGCAAAGACGAGAAAAAAGGGTTCCCGAACTGTCAAAGGATAACGATACGGATGAAGCGTCTGTGCTTACGGGAAAGCGCACGGAAAAGCTCGGTTATGAAGAACTGGTAACAGCGACCCTGGATTACGACAACGGAACGCTGACCTTTACGGGCGAGTGTGGCTCCGATTATTACTACTATTTTGATATTTCATCCGAAGAAAAAGAATACGTCAGATCGGTGATCTTTACCGAAGGCGTAAAGTCGTTGGGTGATCTCAGCTTTGAAGGGTGTATGAGCCTGACCACAGTCGTTCTTCCTGACGAGATCACGTCGATCCCATCACGGCTTTTCTTGAACTGTTCCTCTCTCAGAACGATAAAAATACCCGATTCCACAGAGATCATCGGAGAATACGCTTTCGGATTCTGTACTGCGCTTGAACGGGCAGAGCTTCCAAAGGGACTTAAAACGATCTCGGATGACGCTTTTCATAGTTGTTCCTCACTTAAAAGCATCACGATACCGGAAACGGTCACGAAGATAGCCGAATACGCCTTTTGTCAATCGGGTATCGAGAGTGTTACTATCCCCGGCGGGGTAGAAACTGTTGAATACAGATCCTTTGCAGAGTGCACTTCCTTAAAAACGGTTGTATTCGAAGAAGGAGTAAAGAAGATAACATCGGGCGCTTTTGAAAACGCTCCTCTGGAATCTGTCAGCTTTCCCGACTCGCTGTTCGAGATTCCGGATTTCAGCTATACACCATACTTCAAAAAGCTGAGCGAAAACGCATCGGACGGGTTTGTCATATCTCCCGAGGGCATTCTGCTCAAGTACACGGGTGATGCCGCCGAAATAACTGTTCCTTCAAATGTCAACAGACTTGCATCAAACGTATTTTCACGGAATGACAGTATCAAGAGCGTTGACCTCGGAGATAAGATAACCTATATCCCCGAAAGCGCGTTTGATTGCTGCCACAGCATAGAAAATGTAAAAATGAGCGATAAGGTAACGTACATCGGAAAAGATGCCTTTAACAATATACTCACGCTCAAGGAGATAAAGCTGCCCGCCTCTTTAAAGATCATAGGCGACTACGCTTTTTATACGAGCGGTCTCGAGAGGGTAGATATTCCCGACTCTGTTGAAAAGATCGGTTTTATGGCGTTCTCCGAAACTCCTTTTATCGACAATATGGAGGGAGATTTCATCTGTCTCGGAAGTATCCTTTATCAATACAAAGGAACAGACAAAAAGCCTGTTGTTCCCGACAATATAAAGCATATAGGAATGAGCTCGTTTGCGGGAGTTCCCATAACAGCGGTAACTCTTCCCGAGGGACTGCTCACGATCGACGAATATGCGTTCTGCGGCTGCTCCGATATGCAGATTATCATTATCCCGGATTCGGTTGAGAAGATCGAAAACCAGTCGATAGGCTATAAGTCGGGACGGTACGGTGTATCTCGATATAACGATATAGTTATTATAGGCGCGCAGGGTTCGGAAGCCGAAAGATACGCCGAGGAGAACGATATCACATTTTCAACAACGACTAAGCCCACGGGCAAGTGCGGCGAAGATGCTTTCTGGGAGGTCAATCTCCCTGCAAATTCTCTTACGATCTACGGGACGGGGGATATGTACGATTATGATATGTACGGTCCGGATCTTCCCGGTTACAGTGATTACAAGGCATTTATAAAAACTATTGACGTAAAAGAAGGTATTACATCTTTAGGCGCCAATGCTTTCTATTATTATGACAATTCCGATTCGCTCACGCTGCCCGATTCTCTCGGCGTGATCGGAAAAAATGCGCTTGACTATCTGTGTGTAAAGGAGATATCGGTGCCTGAAAATGTTGAGCAGATCGGTACTCATTATTACTTCGGAAGCGGAGACGTTTATCATACACAGCTTGAGTCTATAGACGTTGCTGAGGAAAACAAGAGATACTTCTCGGAACAGGGTGTGCTTTATGACAGAGACTTGTCTCAATTGGTATGCGTGCCGAGCGCCTGCAGTGCGAAAATGATAATTGTTCCCGAGGGTATCAAGGGAATAAACTATTACGCTTTCAATTCCCTTGTAAATGTTGAATGGTTCAGCTTCCCAGAGGGCTTTGATTTTTCGAACGGCAGTCTCGGAAAAGACGGTGAATCGAAGTACGATGTCATTTTTAACGGTTCGTGCGAAGGGGAATCTGCCGAATCGTTCGATCGTTTCATAACAGACGGCTCCGAGGTCTACTGTCATTTTTCCATGGACGGCTGGCAGAATGTGATAGATTATTTCGCCGCAGGTTCATCCGAAAAGCAGGTCAAATTCCACGACCTCGATACTGTTTCGAATGAAATAAAGCTTTCCGCCGAGAAGATCGAGATAGCTCCTTTTGAAGCGGTAAAGATAGATCTGTCGGTAGAGAAGCTCTATGAGCAGGAGTACGACTGGAGCTCGTCCGACCCCGAGGTTGCCGTTGTGAGCGACAGCGGCTCGGTCATCGGTCTCAAAGAGGGCAGCGCAGTCATAAAGGCTGAGAGCAAGGACGGGACTCAGTCTGACGAGATCACGATCACCGTCAGCGGAAGCTTCGAGTTGAAGCCGGGTATCTCACGCGAGTTAAACGGCGACTTCTTCTCCGATCTGAAAGATGAAAATGAGGAGCTTGTTTTTTATCCTCGGTACAACGGCTACTTTATCCTGAAAGACAGCACTTTGTATTTTTATTCGATAAACAAGGACGACTGCACTCAGATACACAGCTTTTCAAACGTCTGCTATTCAAACGTGATAGGCAGCAAGCTGACGGTCTGCGAGCTTGATAAACTGAAGAATTACCGTGTCGTCTGCTTTGATCTTGACAGGCTTTCCACCGTGACCTCGGTAGAGATCGACAAGAAGTATTCTACCGTATACGCGGTCGCAGCAGATAAAGAGGGCAAGGTCTATGTCTCGCTTTCGGACAGCTCCATGTCGTCTGATAAAATGTATTGTATCAAGGTGTTCTCACAGTCGGGAGAACTGCTCAACACCGCAAAGACAGAGCTTACAGTCGTTGAGATCATCGACTTCCCTCAAAACGGCAGTAAGCTACTTTATGTCGATGTTAATAAAGAGAGTACAAGTTCGTTCAGCTCCGCCTATTTGCAGAATTTGCAGCTCGGCTCGATCGAGGGCGATAAGCTTGTCTCAATGCCGTATGAATGCGGCTGGGGCAGCGGCTGGGTATTCCGGATAATGGGTATCGAGGTTATGTCCGACAACTCGATCGGAAGGATAAAACACGGTGCGGCGCTCTACGGCGACAAATATGCCGTTATCAACTGCACTGCGCGCGGCGCAAATATCATATTGGATCTGACAGACCGTCCCGAGGATTTTTCCGAAAGAAATGACATAGTATATGATGAGTCGATTCTGGCGGAGGAGGGGATACTCTCCGAAGATCAGAGTGTGAGCGGCGATGCAGGCGACTACTGCAAAGGCACAAGATCGGTCTACCGTGAGAAAAGCGGCAGCGTTATCATGTATAAGTCGGGCAAGCAGCTCGTGGAATACAAGCTCTCCGACGGATCGGTAGCATCGGTATTCTCCCCCGAGCATTATGTGTATTCTCTCGATGCCTTTTCCGATGATCTTATTGCGATCGAGAAGGAAAACGGAGTTTATTACCTTGAGACAATAGCATGGGACGTTTCGACTTCTGCCGAGATCAGCCCCGAGAGAGCTGAGATGGTCGAGGGCGAGACTCAGAAAATATCGGTGCAGTTTGATTCGCAGATAGCCTCCGCCGATCTGAAGTGGAGCACGTCCGATCCCACAATCGCCACTGTTTCTCAAAACGGCACTGTATATGCGTGGCACAGCGGCACTGTTGCCGTTACGCTTACAATGGGTGATTTTTCTTCAAGCTGTGATATAACAGTTCTCCCGCGAGGTATCAATACAGGAAAGATCGTCTCCTTCAAGTCGGACGATTCCCGTGATAATGCGTCCGATCACGATTACAGAGTCTGGTCTCATACAGTGAATTCTTATCTGTTTGAAAGCGGCAGCGGATATACGATCATACAGAATATACCCGATAAATATGATTACGATTCCGTATGGAACGAAGAGACGGAATCCTACGATTGGGTCACAAATGTAACGGAAGGCTGCGTACTCAGAGAAGAGTACGACAGCAGCTTTGAACGTATCTCAAGTACCGAGATAGAACGCGAGCTGCCTGTTTTCGGCGGCGCATTCAGCGGAGATAAATACAACTTCATAGTTTTCGGTCAGGAAAACACCGATGATGATGACAGCCGTGAGGTGCTCAGAGTAGTTAAATACTCTAAAGACTGGGAGCGTATCGACGCTTTGTCTCTCTGCGGGAAGAATACGCACGTTCCGTTTGATGCGGGATCACTCAGAATGACAGAATACGGGGGAGTTCTCTATATTGCAACGTGTCATACGATGTACTCAGGCGGCGACGGCTATAATCATCAGGCAAATATGACATTCTGGATCGACGAAGAGTCGCTTTCGGTAAAAAACGAGTTCTATGACGTTTCAAATTTCGGCGAATGTTATGTTTCTCACTCATTCAATCAGTTCATTGCAGTTGAAAACGGCTTGGTCTACCGTGCCGATCACGGAGATGCGTATCCTCGTGGTGCAGTCCTTTCGACGAGCACAGTTGACAGGATCAGAAATATCGGAAGTACAACCATCAGAGCTGCATCGGAGGGCGACGGCAATTACACGGGCATCACGCTGTCAGATTTCGATATCAACGGCAGCCGCATAGCCGCGGTAGGACGCAGTGTGGATACCGCAAATAAAGACAGCTCCAAGCTCAATATCTACGCTGTCTTTATGGATAAAGGCTCACTCGACAGCAAGACGGAAGTTATGCTGACGGATCTTCCCGAGGATTCCAATGTAAACGTTGGCGATCCGTATCTGACATATATCGGAAACGGTCATTACAGTGTGCTCTGGGAGGAAACGACTTCGGACGATGATTACAACTACAGCCGCAGCGTAAAGTGTGTGACGATCGACGAGTACGGCAATATTTCAAATGTCAATACTTTAGATAATGCGCGTCTTTCCGACTGCGAGCCTTTTATAGACAGAAGCGGTCGTATTGTCTGGTATACTGTCGAAAACGGAGAGCTTACCTTCTATGCGCTCGATCCGATGAATCATCCGATGAAATTCAAAGAAGGTACAGAGCCTACCTGCACCAAAAACGGAACTACAGGATCGTATGTATGCTCATACTGCGGCGAGACTCTTATCGGAACGTCTGATATTCCCGCCAAGGGTCACACAGAAGAGCCGTTTGAGGGCAAAAAGCCTACCTGTACCGAGGACGGCCACGCAGAGGGGACACGCTGTTCGGTATGCGGCGAGACTGTCAGCGGCGGCGAAATTATACCTGCCGCAGGTCACAAAAAAGCGGTGCAAAAGGGTTATGATGCTACCTGTACACAGGACGGACTTACCGATCTTATTTATTGCAGCGTCTGCGGAGAGATCATAGAGCAGCAGGAAACGATCCCCGCGCTCGGTCATGATTACATTGACGGTATCTGCACCCGCTGTTCGCAGCCCGAACCTGTTCAGTACGATCCCGAGTTGAGCGGCATTTACGGAGACGTAGACGGCGACGGACAGATAACGGCAAACGATGCGCTGATGATACTGCGTCACACCGTATCTATGGAGCAGCTTTCAGAGCAGAGTCTCATAGCCTCCGATGTTGACGGCGACGGCAGCACTACAGCAAACGATGCGCTTGCAGTGCTTCGCTACACTGTAGGCATCACAGAAGAAAACAAGGTTGCAAAGCCTATAGTATAACATTATTAGAATAATAATCTCAAAACGACGTCGGTATCATATCGGCGTCGTTTTTCCGTTGTATGAACTCTTTGCAGGATCCTGCTGCTGTATTTTCAGATGCTCGGCAGCGGTCATATATTTATTAGTGTTGTGACGGACAAGAACGGAGTCTGTTTTTTATTATAAAACGATCCTTATTTTTCACATAAAGAAGTAATTGAGCAGAAAAAATTCAACCAAGTGCATAATTATAGTGGGCACCGCTCTCGCGGCACTATAGTAACGCATACGATAACCCGAGCTTGCGTATATGCCCGCAGGCGCACGCCTGCCTATTTTTGATTTGCATTTCTTTGAAAAAGAAGGTATAATTAGTTTATATCCCGCAGGCTGCGGAGCTTTTGCAAGGAGGAACTATGGGATTTCTGATAGAATATGTTTCGACAAATCTGATATCACTTCTGCTTCTGATCGGAATAGAGTTTATGCTGTTTATGAACAGGACGCTTCCGTCTGTCAGCGCACGCAGGATGCATTCCATGGCAGCCGTCATTCTTCTGATCTCTTTGAGCAGCAGTCTTGAAACTTACCGTTTTGCCCAAGGGCTGCTGCCTGAGTTTGTGAAAAGTCTGTCGTGGCTCGGAGGGCAATTCTACTTTATAATGTGCTGTGTTATAATCCCGATCAGGAATAAAAAAACATTTTTCCTGCCGCAGCTGCTTAATATCGCCGCTTGTACGATACTGACGCTGATCCCGGGAGCCGGTCTCGAAAATCACAACATAGCCAACAATATCTCGTCGATAGTGACCCTGTTCTACTTGTTTTGTCTGACGTGTTACGCTTTTATACAGACCACGCATCGAAAATACACGGACAGCTTTATGATTTTGTATATAGTAAGTACCTCTCTTCTTATGGTTCTGTTCTCGAAAATGGATTTCGCCCGCGGTTATCTTGACGAGGTCGCATCTATAAATCTCCTTTTGTATTATGGATATCATTCTGCCGTTGCTCAGCGGGAAATGCAGTCGAGCTTCCTTGAAAACAAGCTGGAGCTTTCACAGTCGAAGATGACGGTGCTGATGGCTCAGATACAGCCACATTTCATATTCAATTCTCTGATGGCGATTCAGGCTCAATGTATCGATTATCCCGAAGTTTACGACAGTCTCGACAGCTTCGCTCATTACCTGCGTTCGAATTTCGATTCGCTCGGTGATACAAAGCCCGTTTCCTTCTCTCGGGAGCTTGAGAATATTGAGGCTTATCTTGCCTTGGAGAAGCTCAATTTCGGTGAACGTCTGCGTGTTGAACGTGATATAGAAACGGAAGACTTCTTCCTTCCCGCACTGAGTGTCGAGCCTCTCGTTGAGAATGCCGTGCGCCACGGAACGGCGACATTTGAAGGAGGCGGTACGGTTAGGATAATTGTCAGGACGACAAAGCATTTCACCGTTGTAGAAATCCGGGATAAGGGAGAGGGCAGAAGGACCCTGACCGAAAAACAGAAGAAACGACGCGGGATCGGTATAGAGAATGTTCGCGCAAGGCTTGCCGAGTCCTCTATGGGGAGACTCGAGATCATTTCCGATGCCGACGGAACGTGCGCCCGTCTGATACTCAACAGGCAGGACGGATCATCAGACGAAAAGGAGACAGAGCTATGATAACGATAACAGCTGACGACAATCTCTCCGTATTGAAGGTAATGCGAGTACTTCTCGGCAGGATCGATCCGAACGGTACGCACCTGACGGCGGATTCGGCTGCGAAGGCTTTCTCGCTCGTTGAAACAGAGAGACCGCAGGTGATCTTTCTCGATATCGAGATGCCCGGTATCAGCGGCATAGAAGCTGCCCGCAAGCTGTCCGAGCGGTACCCGAGACTCAATATTATATTTATAACCGGTCACAGCGAATACGCTCTCGAAGCGCACGAGGTGTTCTGCAGCGGATTTCTCTGCAAGCCCGTCAATGAAAATGACATCAGGCGTGCGCTCTCTCACCTGCGCTTTCCGATCGAAAGCGGGAAGAGGATTAAGGTGAGGTGCGGCAGCAGTTTCGACCTTTTTGTCGATGACAGGCCGTTTCGCTTCAAACGTGAAAAGACCGCCGAGATGTTCGCTTATCTTGTGTACAAAAGGGGAGCGATCTGTCAGAACAGCGAACTGCTGACTGCGCTCTGGGGCGGCGATCTGGAGAAGCAAGGCTTTTTAAGACAGCTTGTTCTCGATCTTAAAACGAGCTTTGAAGCAGTCGGCATCAATAACATTACCGAGAAAAGCCGGGGGAGCATTTGTCTTGATCCCGAACAGATCGAGACGATCGGCAGCGTTGATGAGCTGCCCGAATACTTTGGATGGCTTGATGTTTAATAACTGATTTTTGCGGGCATTTTTGTGCCCGCATTTTTAAGGAGCCACTGATTAAATCACGTTCTACGAACTGAGCACTCATCTTGCTTGCATCTTTAGTCTCGGCTGCCGCCTCGGTCGGTGCTTCTGCTTCGCAGAG
>ONIC01000207.1 GCA_900317815.1 uncultured Eubacteriales bacterium
AAAAAGATGCCGGCAAGATGAGTGCACCACAGGCACTTCCTTCGGTCGCTCAGTCCGAAGGACGTGATTTAATCAGTGGCTCCTTAGCTCAAGACCTGTTTTATCCTGCGTAAGTCGCATACAAAAACACCTATACAGAGACTCAGACTGCCTCTTATATCTACATATTCAAAAAAACGGGTTGCCTTATAAAAAGCAAACCCGTTGGTTTTATTACAGTTCGGACAGCATCTGTGACGGATTTTCAGCCGCTTTAACTCGCTTGAAAGCCTTTGAAATAACGCCCTCTTCGTCTATAAGGTAACTCGTGCGGACAACGCCCATAGACACCTTACCGTACAGCTTCTTTTCCTGCCATACATCGTATGCCTTAATAGCTGTAAGCTCGGTATCAGAAAGGAGCGTAAACGGCAGCTCATACTTTTCGGAGAATTTCAGATGTGAAGCAACGGAATCCTTGCTGATCCCGATGACCTCTGCACCCTTCGCGGTAAACTGAGGATAAAGCTCACCGAAACCGCACGCCTGCTTTGTGCATCCCGCAGTGTTATCCTTAGAATAGAAATAAAGGATAATCTTTTTCCCTTTATAATCGGAAAGCCTATGAAGTATTCCGTTTTTATCAGGAAGCTCAAAATCCGGAGCGAGAGTCCCTGCATTAAGCATTATTATCACCTCGTGAAGATCTTTTGCGATTATTCTGTCTCAGCAAGATCGCCGTCATATCCGTATCCGATATTCGCTATGATTCCATTCTGGACGTAGAAATACATATAATTCTGTCCGATATAATAACGGTACTCATCATTTATCATCATCGCATTACTGCCGTAAACTTCCGCAGCCTGCTCGATTGTCATTCCAATACGAACACCCTTTTGTGTACTGACAGCATCGTCAAATATCTGAATACCGACTACCGTATAGATCGTACCGTCCTCATTCGGAACAGTCTCGATAGAAAAATGATCGTAATTATACGTTTTCTTATCATACTCAGAATTCAGAGGATTCGGTATGTTGGATATATGCTTCGGTTCACCGATCAATGCAGTCACTTCTCCAATATCTGCGCCAAAGTAGATAGCAGCGTCATTATACCAGAAGATAAGGTCTTCTTCCGTGAACTCGCCGCTGCCTGCCGGAAAAATCGTATCTGTATCAATCGAGGAATCGGTTGAGGTATCTGACGAAGAATCAGTATTTGTATCGGTATCGGTCATTCCCGAGTCTGCTTCAGAGGAAGATTCAGACTCGGTGTCAGTCATAACATAAACTTCGGTATCAGTCGTATGCTCTCCGCCGTCTTCATCGTAATAGTAATACGTGATGATCGTCTTGGTCATAGTTCCCGATGATGCTGTGCTTGAAAAAGTCTTCGATGTAAGCGCCGACGACTTTGCATCGATTCGTGAAGACCCGTTTTCTGTACTCATTGCGCTGCTTTCATTTGGCGATACGGCCGAATGATCCACGCTGGCAGAACTGTTACCGAAGCTGATTGCACCATCGCCTGTATCGGTATAATTCACACTGTAATGGCTGCTGTTATGATCTGCCTGTTCAGACGAGCCTTTATCATTCGATTGGTTGCAGCCGCTTGCACCAAAAGCACACGCTGCGCATAGCATAAGAAGCAAAACGCCCTTCTTTTCTTTAATCAACATTTTCATATCTGTGATCACCTTCCCTATAGTGTCGTGAGTATCGCATCAAACGATGCTTCGACGATCCGTTGAGTTTGAATGGATCAAAGGATTTATTGCACATTCTACCAAATATGCATACTATTATACCACAGAATAATTGTTTATCAAGTATCAAATTATTACATTTTTATTAATTGTGTTGTTTTCAATATTAAATATAGACTTGTATAAATGTTTTTTGTGTAATTAATCGGGAATTTTTATTCTCATAATTCCCTCTTTGTCTATATGAAGCTGCATTCCCTGAATGTATTTTTTATAAAAATTCTGTTTTTCGGCCTCAGAGATCTCAAGACGCAGCGTTGAAAAAATGTCTTCAACTAATTCATGCGCATTTATCTCAACGAGATCCTTGACCCGCGATTCAAGCTCGCTGTGAAGCACTGCCATTTTGAAATTTCTTATATTACCTGTGCAGAAGTCATCTATAGCGCAGTAATATGTTCCGTTTTCGATAAGTGCGTTCTTTATGTCGGGTCCGCATTTCGAATACTCGATCATTACCAGGAATTTCGCCTGCGGCAGAGATGATATAAGTCCCCAGAAATCTGAATCGCTGGAACAAAGAATAAACGAAGGTATATTGTCTCGGTAAAAAGCAGCAGAAACTCCCGCACACATCTTCATATCTACTAAAGATTTGTTTTCCTTGATCCTATCTACCATTATATGTTCTACGGGAATTTTTGTTATTTTGCTTAGAAAAGCCCATGCCTTGGTAGTATGTGCATCATCGTAGAGCATTATCTTTTTTATGCGCTCGGTCTCATTGCTGTCAAGCTGAGTAAGTACGGAAGCAAGCTTATATGCATCGGAATTTTCACAGTCAACTACGATGACTGTAGACGGATTATCCCGGATAAAATCATAGATATTGGTCTTTACAGTTTCGCTTGCGTCCTTGACCTTCGATATATCCCTGAATTCATCGTCAAACTGTCTGTAAAGTATCTTCAGAAACTTTTCATCATTCAGAAGTATATTACCATCGTCAGAAGGGCGCCAGTTTATATAACGTGTGAACGGATAGCACAAACGCGAATTATAGAATTTCTTTGATTCGTTTTTAATTGCCTCGGGATCCTGACCTTTAGGCATAATGAAAAGTGATTTGATATACTCCCATTTTACCCATTCGGGGAAAAGATCTTTGATAGTGTGTATCCTTTGTGATATGAGCAAATTTATATCTGTGATGTATTTGTTCACCTTACAATTTGCTTTAACAATAAAGATTTCCTGTCTTGCAAGGGTCTTGACATCTTCACGGTATAATTCGATCCTGTCAAGATTTTGCATATTAAACACAATACTTCTCTCCGTTGAAGTGTAGTTGAGCATAAGATTTGATCTGATATTGCAAAGAGATCTGATTATAACCGCATCAGTGTTTTTTTTAAGCTTCTCGAAAAGCTCTGATTCATCAGTATTATTGTCCTCGAGTATTTCCATTTTCGTACCGATCAGATACGCCACAGTAAGCGAGACGCCTTTTTGCACAGATTGATAATATATGCTGTTATCGTATTTATCTTCCATATTATCGTCCTTTCTGTAACATATAGTCAGATTTTATGCTATTTTGAATAAAATTCGTTCCTTAACTCACGTCTTTATTATATCACATTTTATATATATCTGCAACCTTGTATTTCTTAACTTTTGGTTAAGCTTTTGTCGAATAAAGCTTGTTTTTATGTCGAAACGGTGATTTTTTTCTGAAAAAACAATATTTTGAACCGATTTTTTTAAGAAATCTTACTTATTATATTGAAAATTCTTTTCAAATATGGTACAATTTTGAATATATAGGATTTTATACCCCTGCGGTGAACTGACTTTGTACGATCTTTCTTTATCTGAAGGATCTGCGTTTTGATACAAACACAAAGCGAAGTATTATGAGCATCCCTACGAGTTGATCCTTTGCAGAAAGGAAAGTGATTATATGATATATATTACCGGAGACACACACGGTGATTATGATGATTTCCTGTTTCGGATGAAGCAGACCAATATAACACGAGGCGACACGGTCATCGTTTGCGGAGACTTCGGTTTCGTCTGGAATACACCATACGAAAAGAATGTTCTTACATGGCTTTCAAATGAGCCGTACACAATAGCCTTCATAGACGGCAATCATGAAGATTTTGATCTTCTGAAAACATTCCCTGTTATGAAGTGGCGCGGTGGAAATGTCCACAGGATCTCGGGGAATATATTTCATCTCATGAGAGGTCAGCGTTTTCAAATTGAAGGAAAAAGCTTCTTTACATTCGGCGGAGCATATTCGATAGACAAAAAGCTTCGTCAGGAAGGAAAGACTTGGTGGAAAGAGGAGCTCCCCTCAAATGAGGAGTATCAAATCGCAAGTAAAACACTCGAACAAATGGATTATACTGTAGATTACGTACTGACTCACACGATCCCGACATTTGCGATCAGACAGATAGGTGTCTCCCCAGATCCTCATGACGCAGAACTGACAGGCTATCTCGAGTGGCTCTTCGGAAAGATGCAGTATAAAATGTGGTTTGCAGGACATTTCCACATAAACAAAATGGTACAGAACAAGATCCAGATACTGCACGATCACGTGGTACTATTAAAATAACGTATTATATCGGCAGCTAAATTTAAGGCTGCCGATTTTTTATTACTCTATTGTAACAGTTGTAACTATACCGTAACAAATGTGGAATTTTATAAAGATTAGTATTATAATAGACATTGCGGTCCGAAAGGCCGATCTCACATCAATGGAGTGATAAAAATGGAAAAGAAAAAGAATGGAAAAGAGTACGGCTTCCAAACGAGAGCCATACACTCGGGCAACGGAATTGATCCTGCTACAGGCGCGATCCAGCACCCGATCACACTTGCAAACAGCTTTCAGCTCCCATACGACGCAGCGGCGGCAAATTGGAGCGACCCCAACATCAACATTTACACGAGAAACGGCGGCACCAACCAGAAAGATCTCCAGAACAAGATCAAGGATCTTGAAAACGGAGAGGACTGTGTTGTGCTGGCAAGCGGCGTTGCTGCACTTTCGGGATTGTTTTTTGCAATGCTGAAGAGCGGCGATCACGTTATCTTCTCGAAGATTACATATATTGCCGTTTACAGACTGTTTAACGAGCTTTTCAACAAGAAGTTCAATGTAGAAACAACGATAGTAGACGTTTCTGATCTTGAGGCTGTCAAAGCTGCGATCAGACCTAACACAAAGCTTATCCATGTTGAGACTCCCGGAAACCCGACATTGCAGATCTGTGATATCAAAGCGCTCGCAGATATAGCTCACGAGCACGGCGCATTTCTGTCGGTAGACAACACCTTCTCCTCTCCTTATGTTACACGTCCGATCGAGTTTGGCGCTGACTTCGTTGTTGAAAGTCTGACTAAATATATTAACGGTCACGGCGACTCAATGGGAGGTTCTATCATCGGAAAGACGAAATATCTTGATGAGATCCGCTACCAGTCCCAGGTAAACCTCGGCGGAGTTATCAATCCGTTTGCAGCGTGGCTCATCATGCGTGGAGCGGTGACCTTCCCCATGCGTATGCAGCGCCACTGCGACAACGCTCTGGCTGTAGCGCGCTTTTTGAAAACTATTCCGAATGTGAGCTTTGTCGCTTATCCGGGACTCGAAGATCACAAGGATCACGACATCGCAGTTAAGCAGATGGAGCACGGCTTTGGCGGCGTTCTGTCGTTCGGACTCAAAGCCGATCATGATACATATAACAGAGTTGTAAGCCACTTAAGGCTCATCACCTCCGCGGTATCGCTCGGTCATGACGGAACGCTGATAGCTTTTATCGGTGAAGACGATGAACGTCAGTACCTCTATCCTGAAGAGTTCCACAACGGATTCTACAGAATGAGCGTCGGTCTGGAAGACGCCGAGGATATCATCGACGATCTCAAGCAGGCTTTCGAAGCAGAAGGCATCCTTTAATAAATGAAAATCTCCGCCCGATGTGCAGTTTGACTCACTGCCTTCGGGCGGATCTTTATCAGTTACATATCGTCGGAGCTCTCGTTGTCCATAGCATCGTTGACATTCGACTTTACCGATGAGCCGACTCTGTCAGCTCCGTCTGCGATATCTTCGCCTACCTCACCGATCGTGCTTGCTGTATCGTGAAGGACACCTCGGTCGGTATGTGAATCGTTATCTCTCATGATCGTACTCGATGTCACCGACGATCTGTTGTTTCTGCTGATCGTAGTGTTGTCGGTAATAGTACCGGCATTGCCTTCGCGGTTGATCTTGCCGTCTCTTGCGTCACACGCCGACAGTGCCGAAGCCGCCGCAAGAGTGCAGGCAGCAATAGCTAAAAACCTTTTCATAATAAAAATCACTCCAAAAAAATACTTGTGACATAACTCAAAGATTACATCACAAGTATTGTTTCCAAAAAATCAAAAATTATGAATTGTGAACGTCAATTTGATTGAAAGGTATTTCGATATCGTTTTCCTTGAATTTTTTCAGGATGTTTTCCTGCATATAATAATACACATCCCAATAGTCGCTTGTTTTACACCAGACTCTAACAATTATCTTAACACTGCTGTCTGCATGCTCACCGACTGCTATAAACGGCTCTGCATCTTGCAATATCTTATCCTGCGCAGATGTGATTTCCTTAATAACACGCCGTACTTTTTCAATACTGGTTCCGTAGGCAACGCTGTATGAAAGATTTATACGTCTTTTTTCCTGCGATGAATAATTAGTGATATTATTAACGGTAGTGTTTGAATTTGGGATGATCACCTCTTTATTGTCGATTGTCAGAAGGTGAGTATTGGAAATATCTATCTTTGTAACTGTTCCTTCATATCCCGAGAGAGAAATGTAATCACCTACCTTGAAAGGCTTGTTGACAAGCACCATAAGCCCGCTGGCGATATTTTTTAGAGTATCCTGAAGAGCAAGACCGATAGCTACAGTCGCTGCACCGAGCGCAGTAACGAGTGATGCAACATCAAAGCCAAGTGTTCCTACGGCGGCTACGATCACCACAGCTCTAAATGAGATTTTTATAAAAGAGTGAACAAAAGTCACAACCTCAGTGCTTACCTTTGCGCGTTTCATTGCCTTTGCAACAACATTAGAGAGCACACCGGAAAGCCACATTCCGATAATCAGGATTATCACTGCTTTGATAAGTTCGGGCAAAAAACCTGCGAGCCACTTATATAAATCATCCAGGAAGCCCTGTGTTGCGTTTTTTGCCTGTTCAAACTGGTCGGTATCCATTTACATTCACCTCTTACTCATCATCGTTCTTGTTGAGAATATGATATGTAACGCCGTCAGCGAAGGTGATCTCTGTTGTATATTTACTTGCCTCCTTGACGAAGGTTCCCTTTACCTCGCTGCCGTTCCATTCGTAGATCACACCGAGACCGCAAGCGCTTCCGTCCTCAAACGAGCCTGTATAACCATGATCTGTGTATATAATCGTGCCTTTTCCGTAAGGTCTGCCGTTGACAAGAAGTCCCGAGTACGAACCCGAACCGAATTCTCGCTCGATCACATAGTTAGGTCCCTTTACGTAGCGGCTGTACTCGCTGCCGATCATCTTTGTCCTGACAGGAAGATCGTCAAGCCTGTGGAGCTTCACTTTCATACTTTTAAACGGCTTACCGTCTTTGAAAATACCTTCGAAATACTTTTCGCCGTACTGCGAAAATCCGCAGCCCATACCCTCATAGATACCGTTTTTGACATAGCCTTCGTATTTTACGCTGAGGCCGTCTTCTGTAAACTCGCGCATATATACGCACTTACCGTCGCTGTAAATACACTGCTTTACAACAACGCCATCTTTGACCTCGTTGATCCTGCCATCGGGAACACCCATTGTAAAATTACCTGCAAGATACGGCTTTCCGTCCTTATAAAGCAGACCCTCACCGTCTTTTCTATCATTGCTCCAATGACCGCTGTACTCCGTCTTTCCGTCAGCAGTATAACTGGTACCGATACCACGACGAACATTTTCTTTGAATTTGCCTTTATAAACGAGTATGCCGCCGTTATACTCAGTTCCCGTACCATAGCGAACGCCATTCTTCCATTCGCCATCGTAGACCATCTCGCCGTCTTTGTAGCCGATACCGTCACCATGATAAAGCTCATGACGAAGCTCGCCTTTATAAACGAGATTACCGTCACGGTCAAAACAGGATAGGATTCCTACCGGTCTGCCGTCTGCGAAACTGCCCTGATACCAAGAGCCTGTCTTTATATCGAATTTTTTGCCCTCGCCGTGGAAATGGTTTCGTACCCACTGACCTTCATATAGCTTTTTTCCGCGTTTCGTCGTAAAAACAGCATAACCGTCAATAGTTCCCATGACGAAAGAACCCGAAACACGGCAGCCGTTGGACAGAGCGAGAACACCTTCGCCGTTGAACTTTCCGTCCTTCCACTCTCCGTGGTAGCTCACCTGACCGCTGGAGTCATACTGAGTACCGATACCGTTTCGCTTTCCGTTTTTCCATTCTCCGTTGTATATCAGATTACCGTTAGAATCAAAAAGTGTACCTTTTTCGGAAAGTTTGTCGTCGACCCAACGTGAAATAAATACGCTCTCATCATCGGGGTTGTAAAGCATTCCCACGCCCTCACGGCTTCCGCTCTCCCAGCGTCCTACGAACTTCAGATCACCGTTTTCGTCAAACTTTGCACCCATTCCAACAGGGCAATCGTTTTCCCATTTACCTACATACATTGAGCGATCCTTTGAGCGGAACGAAACGCCTATACCGTTGCGGCGGTTCTTTGACCAGTCGCCCACATAGCAGATCTGTCCGTTGCTGTAATAGTATGCACCGAAACCATCACGCTTATCATAAGCATATTCGCCGTCATAGGCAGTCAGGTCATCATGCATAGATGTCCTGCCCTTGCCGTGGCGCTGTCCATCGTCATTCGTATCGCCGTAATAATAGTAGACCTCGCCCTTATCGGATCTGATCGTTTTGGCGGGTGACAATGTACCTTCAACTGCTTTATGATGAACGATATGCTCGTTATCTGTTTTTTCAGCCGCAGGCTTTGTCTCCGAAATCGGCTTTTTATCTGATATCGGAGGCGACGGCATATCATTCTGGATTTTTAATGCATCGGAAATCGACTGCTTCATAAACTCAATGGTTTTCTGACTTGCACGCTCGTCAAGAGTCGGAGTATCATCGTTTTGAGAGGGACGTGCACGTTTATATCCATATGAACGGGTTGCAAGACGTTCCTCAGCAGGCACTTGAAACTCCCGCGTTTTATCAGAGACAGGTTCATCGTCTTCAATAAGATCATCATCTTCGTCATCAGAAGTATCAGAGAAGAATTCGTCCACGCTGTCGTCTTCTTCATCCTCATCATCGGAAACACTGCTGATTTTTTCGTTAGCATCAAGTTTATCCTCGGGAGCGTTATCATCGCCGTCTTCATCATCTTCTCCGTCTTTTTCATCACTGCTGTAAAGAAGATCGAAAACTGTTTTTTTCTTATCCTTCTCCTTAGAATCCTCAAAAAGAGCATCGGAATGAAGCTTCGGCATTTCGGGATCGCCAAGCTTTCTTGAAGGCAGCGAATTGTCATCGTCCCGACTCAGATTAAATATCAGATTATCCCCTGACGCCATTTCGGGGACAATTACATCATCGGTTTGAGTAAGATCGATCTTCTTCTGCTCACCGACCTTATCGGGAAACGGATCATATACATCTTCGTCCTCGAGCTGCGAAGGATCATCACAATATTTATCCCATCTGCGGGCAAATCTGTCATTTGCAAAATAAACATAACCGTTTGAGCAAAGTGTACTAACCTCAGGAACTCCAAGTTTATCAGTAAGCTTCTGGAGAAGTTGCTGATCATCCACAGGTCTGCACGGTACGAGCACCTCGGGGCGCGACTCATCACCGCCTGCGGTATATTTTAAAATAGCCGCCATGCCGTTTTTATCCCAATACACAAGCTCTGCAACGGGATCGGCACCGTTATCACCGAAATACTTCGTCTTTTTCCAATTGTGATAAGCTCCGAAATAAATGATCTTATTGATCTTTCCGAAATTATCGCGTATCTCTACTCTGTAATCGTCACCGTCACGCTGTGTAGGCACTTTTTCGAGCACTCTGTTGGCAGTATTGACGACTTTCCATTTTAGAACCGTATCCTCATTGAGACAATAATTATACTTGTAGATCCTGCCATCGTCGGACATATCCGTAAACTTGCGTTTCTGAGTCTGCAATCCCGACTCATAGTAGTTTTTTCTTACGATAGTCAACTTATCCTTAAACGGATTGACGGTATCAAAGCCTTTTAAAAACACTCCGTAATAATTAACGGCGTTTTTTCTGAATAAAGTTAAATCGCCCGGCATTTTTGTAACCCCTTTCAAAAACCGCTTAGATTTATTATATGAAAAATCGGCGTGTATTTCAAGAGGTTTTGTCTGATTTTTGGGAGATATGTCTTTTTGTAACTATTTTGTAATGTTTTAGATATAAAAAACTGCCTGCGGCTACCAGAACGCAAGCAGTTAAACTCCATTATTTTATAAGATCCATAAGCTCATCTGCACTGTCAATAACTCTGACTGTTTTGTAAGAACGCAGCACATCGGCTCCCTGATGGCCCTTGGCGATCAGAATACAATCTGCGCCGACATATCGGGAGGTTTCATAATCATGATACATATCACCGATAAAGAGAGTTCTCTTCGGATCGTATCCGTTTTTTTCAACGACACGCTTTGCTCGTTCACTCTTTGGTCCACAGTTCACATCATCCGAGCCTGACATAAAACCGAAATATCCGTCAAGTCTGAATTCTTTGAGACTTTTGACAAGCCTTCCGGTTTCAAAACCGGAGATCACACTTTGCTGCAAGCCGAGTCGGGAAAAACTCTCTATTGCGCTTACTACTTCGGGAAACGGCTTTGCCTGAACCGATATTCTGTCATAATTGCGAAGGAAGGCATCAGCAACTTCTTCGAAATCACACTTTGAAAAATCGTATATCTTATTGTAAAAATTCTCTATCGGCATCTCACATTCACGAAGATAAAACTCCATATCTATCTCGGAAAGTCCGTGATCCCGAAGAACAATATTTTCCGCAGCCACTGCGACCCATGCGTCATCAATGATCGTTCCGTTGTAGTCCCAGATGATATAATCATACTTCATGTTTCTCACCGTCCGCAGACTCTTCCTCTTCAACAAGCGGAACCAGTTTCTTTTTAATGGACATACCATTATAGTTTATCTTGAACTTGACCTTTCCAGTAAGCTTCTGACCGCAGTTTTCACAAAGGAGCACAGCAGTAAAGCCCTTGCTTTTAACTATCCAGTCGGTCAGCGGTCTGAGCTTGCTCCCGCAAGTGCCGCAGAACATATTGAACTCGTTTTTATTGACGAGCGGACTGTTGATATCGGTAAGATAATACGATTTAAATGTAAGGCGATAGTGAAGCTGATCGGCTGTTTCGAGATACTTCGGGAACTTCTCCGGATAATACAAATTCCTAAAAATGCTCATGGAAAGCATACTGTCCTGAAGAGCCCTGTGTGCAACATAGTCTGCGGGATCTATTCCGATAAGCTCTGCTGCAGGTGCAAGACCAAGCTGCTTGCCTGCATTGTAAACACCGAGAACTTCGGCACAGTACACCTGAAGATCGCAATAACGGTTGATAAAGTCGATTCTGTCGTTCTTTTCATAATAATTGGTATTCTCCATAAGCGCAAGGATATCACACGTTCCCCATGTCATAAGAATGTCATCGCCGAGAAACTTTTTGAACTTACTGAGAACACGGGTATATGCAGAGCCGCCCTTTGCAAGCTCTTCGTTGCTTATATTCGTCAGCTCCTTGACTTTTCCCGTAAGCTTCTTTGCTACCTGAGGAGCTACGAGCATCGAAAATGTATCTATCACCTCGAAGTCTCCGTTAAACTTGACGGCACCGAACTCAATTATCTCGCTCATAAACCCCTTGTACTTCTTGCTGTAGGAGCTGTTCCATTCAAGATCAAGTATTACAAAATTCACCTTATCACCATCCTTACCTATAACATTAATCCAATGATTATTTTTTAAACATTTTTTTCATTCTCTGCTCTTTGCTGAGTATGGTCTTTCTGAGTCTGATATTTTTAGGCGTTACTTCAACAAGCTCATCGTCTGCGATAAACTCAAGACTCTGATCGAGGCTGAGAATAGTCGGAGGAACAAGCTTGAGCGCCTCGTCACTGCCCGATGCTCGGGTATTTGTTGCATGCTTTTTCTTGCAGACGTTTACAACGATATCCTCGCTCTTGGGGCATGCGCCCACGATCATGCCTTCATAAACAGGCACGCCCGGTCCTATGAACATACGACCTCTGTCCTGAACGTTAAAAAGACCGTAACCCGTAGATTCGCCTGTTTCATGCGCAATAAGAGAACCCTGATGGCGGGAGATAATATCACCCTTGTAAGGCTCGTAACCATCAAAAACGTGATTCATGATTCCGTTGCCGTTCGTATCGGTCAGGAACTCCGAACGATAACCCATGAGGCCTCTTGCAGGGATCTTGTATTCGATGTGCGTTGTACCGCCGTCGCGAGTACCCATATCGACAAGCTCTGCCTTTCTTGCTCCGAGTTTTTCCATTACGGCGCCGACATAATCCTCGGGCACCTCAATGATAAGATACTCGATCGGTTCGCACATAACTCCGTCGATCTCCTTGAAAATAACGGTCGGTCTTGATACCTGGAACTCATATCCCTGACGGCGCATCTGCTCAATAAGGATAGAAAGGTGAAGTTCGCCTCTGCCTGACACTCTGAACGTATCGGCAGAATCGGTTTCTTCAACGCGCATCGCTACATTTGTTTCAACCTCTTTGAAAAGACGGTCGCGGAGATTTCTCGAAGTGACATACTTACCCTCTCTGCCTGCAAAAGGACTGTTATTAACAAGGAAGTTCATGGAAACAGTAGGCTCGTCTATCTTGATGAACGGGAGCGGCTCGACACAATCAGGCGAGCATGCTGTCTCGCCGATGTTGAGATCCGTGATACCGCTGACAGAAACGATATCTCCGAGGGAGGCAGATTCGGCCTCAACGCGCTTCAAGCCCTCAAACTGATAGAGCTTTACGATCTTGGCAGTTGTGACAGAGCCGTCAAGATGACAGAGCGCTACCTGCTGACCTGCCTTGACAGAGCCTCTCTCGATTCTGCCGATGCCGATCCTTCCTACATAATCATCATAATCTATGTTGGAGAAAAGAAGCTGAAGTCCGCCGTCTATATCTCCCTCGGGCGCAGGGATCTCCTCAAGTATCTTATCGAAAAGCGGCTTCATATCCGTTCCGGGAACATCGGGATCAAGCGTTGCATAGCCGTCTCTGCCTGAAGCATAGACCACAGGGAACTCAAGCTGGTCGTCATCTGCGCCAAGTTCGATAAAGAGATCGAGAACCTCGTCCACGATCTCTGCTGGGCGGGCACCGGGACGGTCTATCTTGTTGATAACAACAAGCGGCTTTTTTCCGAGACTAAGAGCCTTTTTAAGAACGAATCGAGTCTGGGGCATACATCCCTCAAAGGCGTCAACAAGAAGCAAAACGCCGTCTACCATCATAAGGATGCGCTCAACTTCTCCGCCGAAATCTGCATGTCCGGGAGTATCGACAATATTGATCTTTGTACCGTTGTACATTACGGATGTGTTCTTGGAAAGAATAGTGATACCTCTCTCCTTCTCGAGGTCTCCGCTGTCCATTACACGCTCTGCAACGGCTTCGTTCTCTCTGAACGTACCGCTCTGCATAAGGAGCTGGTCGACAAGCGTTGTCTTTCCGTGATCGACGTGTGCGATTATCGCTACATTTCTGAGATTTTCTCTGATTGCCACAATTCTTACCTCTTTTGCAATATTTAAAACTTAACTTTTAAATTATATCATATTTTGACTTTGTTTTCAATTAAATAACAAGCGTGATATCAAATTCGGCAAAACGTTGTAAAACGCCCTGATCTGCGTAACATTTTTTATTGTTTTACAAACAAAGAAAACTCCCGCCGAATATTCGGACAGGAGTGTATAACAGTATCGTCAATGAATAAACATGGCATCGCCGAAGCTGAAGAAGCGGTACTTTTTATCTACAGCCTCTTTATATGCATTCATAACGTGATCGTATCCCGCAAAAGCGGAAACGAGCATAATAAGCGTACTTTCAGGCAGGTGAAAATTTGTAATAAGCCCGTCAAGCACCTTGAATTCAAACGGCGGATATATGAATATATCTGTCCAGCCTTCGCACGGAATGACCTCTCCATACTCCTTGGCCACTGCCTCAAGCGTTCTGCATGAGGTCGTACCTACGGAGATCACTCTTCCTCCGTTCTTCTTTGTCTCACGGATAAGGTCGGCTGTTTCCTTCGGCACCTCATAGTGCTCGCTGTGCATTTTATGTTTTGTGACATCATCCACTTTTACCGGACGGAATGTTCCCAGTCCGACATGAAGCGTTACATAACCGAGCTTTACTCCCTTCTCCTTGATTGTGTCGAGAAGGTCCGTTGTGAAGTGGAGTCCTGCAGTCGGTGCAGCAGCGGAACCAAGCTCACGGCTGTATACAGTCTGATAACGCTCCTTATCTGCGAGCTTCTTTGTTATGTACGGGGGCAGCGGCATTTCACCGAGACGATCAAGTGCAGCAAAGAAATTATCTTTACAGCTGAACTCAACCAGTCTGTTGCCGTTTTCGAGTACTTCAAGCACCCTTCCTGTCATAATGCCCTCACCGAAAACGAATTCGGTATTTTCTCTCGCTTTTTTTCCCGGACCTGCAAGACATTCCCAGACATTCTGCATTTTTTGAGTAAGGAGAAGAAACTCAACGCGAGCGCCTGTACCCTGCTTTACTCCGTATATCCTTGCTGGGAGCACACGCGAATCATTAAGGATAAGGCAGTCGCCCTCTTCGAGATAATCAATTATATCGGAGAAATGCTTGTGCTCGAGTTCTCCCGTATTTTTATCAAGTACAAGAAGTCTGGACGAGTCTCTCTTTTCAAGTGGAGTCTGCGCAATTAGTTCCTTCGGAAGATCATAAAAATAATCACTCGTTTTAACCATAATGGAAGTCCTTTCAAAAAATTTATCAATATAACAATTTTGTAATTTTTGCAGGATTTTTTTAAAAAATTTCAAAAATGCACCGTTTTCCGTTTGACAACATATAATAATGATGATATATTATAAAGTGGGATTTTTCTTTGAAGCTCCCGATAATATAATTTTATTATCTCAAGGAAGATAACCGGTGTCAACAATCTATTTTACACGCAATTTGACGGATTGTCAATACACACCACCCTTGAAGAGAAGAAAGGATTGATTAACATGAAGCAGTATAATGTAGGCATTATCGGCGCTACCGGTATGGTAGGTCAGCGTTTTGCTACACTGCTTGCAGACCACCCGTGGTTCAACGTTACCGCTCTTGCAGCAAGCGCAAGAAGTGCAGGCAAGACTTATGAAGAGGCAGCAGGCAACAGATGGGCTCTCTCGATCCCTATGCCCGAGAAGCTCAAGGATATGGTCATTATTGACGCTTCCGACATTGAGGCTGTTACAAAGCTCGTTGATTTCGTATTCTGCGCCGTAGATATGAAGAAGGAAGATATCAGGGCACTTGAGGAGGCTTACGCAAAGGCTGAGTGCCCCGTTGTTTCCAACAACTCCGCTCACCGCTTTACTCCCGATGTTCCGATGATCATTCCCGAGATCAACGCATCTCACCTTGACATTATCGCTTCCCAGAGAAAGCGCCTCGGAACAAAGAAGGGCTTCATCGCAGTTAAGTCCAACTGCTCGCTCCAGAGCTACGTTCCTGCGATCCATCCGCTTATGGAGATGGGTGTTACAAAGGTGCTCGCTTGTACATATCAGGCAATTTCGGGTGCAGGCAAGACATTTGAGCGCTGGCCCGAGATGGTTGACAATCTTATCCCCTACATCGGCGGAGAGGAAGAGAAAAGTGAGAAGGAGCCCCTCAAGATCTGGGGTACGATTGAGGACGGCGAGATTAAGCCGGCTACAAATCCTTCCATCACATCTCAGTGCCTGAGAGTGCCCGTAAGTGACGGTCACACAGCGGCTGTATTCGTATCGTTCGACAAGAAGCCCGACCTTGAGGAGATCAAGGAGCGCTGGGCTAACTACAGCGGCGAGCCTCAGAAGCTCAACCTGCCGAGTGCACCGAAGCAGTTCCTGCACTACTTCACAGAGCCCGACAGACCGCAGATCAAATCCGAGAGAAATCTCGAAGGCGGTATGGCAATTTCCATCGGCAGACTCAGAGAGGATACGCAGTACGACATTAAGTTCGTTTGTATGTCTCACAACACTCTCAGAGGCGCGGCAGGCGGCGCAGTTCTTCTTGCTGAGCTTCTTGCAGCAAAGGGCTACTTTGATTGATAATACCTGATCATAATTGACAGCGGGCAGCAGATATTATTTCGAATAATGTTTGCTGCCTGTTTTTTTGTTATTCGGTGTATTTTTCCTGAAACTTGTCAGGATCTTTCAATTATATGAAACAATATCAATTGACACAATAATTTTTCTGTGATAAAATAGAATATGTAAAAATTTATACAAAAAGGATGATACAAATGGTTAACTTTCTTATGTCAGGCTGCAACGGCAGAATGGGACAGGCTATCGCCGCATCGGTAAGCGAGCGTGATGATATAAAGCTCGTCTGCGGAGTTGACACATACGCAGTCAAGAAGAACGACTTCCCCGTTTACCCTGATTTTACGGCTATCAACGAAAAGATTGATGTTATTATTGATTTTTCGAATCCGTCGGCACTTGACGGTATGCTTGAATATGCTGTAGCTAACAACATTCCCTGCGTGCTTTGCACCACAGGCTACAGTGATTCTCAGATCGAGAGCATAAATAAGGCTTCCGAAAAGATCGCAGTTTTCCGTTCCGGAAATATGTCGCTCGGCATCAACCTTCTGATCGAGCTTTCGAAAATGGCAGCAAAGGTTTTCGGGAAAGATTTTGACGTTGAGATCGTAGAGAAACACCACAAAATGAAAATTGACGCGCCTTCCGGAACTGCGCTTATGATTGCAGACGGTATCGCAAGCGTCCGCAACGACGATCCGGAGTACATTTACGATCGTCACTCTGTACGTAAAAAGAGAGATACAAACGAGATCGGAATCAGCTCGATCAGAGGCGGCACAATAGTCGGCGAGCACGATGTTATTTTTGCAGGAGACAACGAGGTGCTCACTATCACTCATCAAGCTCAGTCGAGAAGCCTATTTGCAGTCGGCGCGATCAATGCCGCTGTATTCCTTGCAGGCAAGCCCGCAGGCAGCTATGATATGTCCGATCTTTTGAAAGAAAGATACTAATGGAGGTTCGTGGTAATGGAAGACCACATCATTAAGGGCAGAGGCAAAAAGTTCCCGTACAACAACAGACAGCTAAGCTGGATGGACTTTAACTATCGCGTAATGGAGGAAGCGTTTGAGAAAGAAAATCCCGTTATGGAAAGAGTTAACTTTCTTGCTATCACGGCATCAAATCTTGACGAGTTTATGATGGTGCGCGTTGCGGGAGTCATAGATCAGATGGAACACGGGGTCAAAGAAAATGATCTGTCGGGACTTAATCCAAAACAGCAGTACAACAAACTCTCGGAAAAAATACACGAATTTTCGGAGAAGCAGTACAGCTGTCTGAATCATTCGATACTTCCCGTTCTCAAAAAACACGGAATAAAATTCAAGAAGATCAAGGAACTCAGTGAGAAACAGCGCGCCTTCTGCGATAAATACTTTGACAAGGTCATCTTCCCCGTTCTGACTCCGATGGCGGTCGATCCGAGCCGTCCGTTCCCTCTTCTTCTCAACAAAAGTCTGAATCTTGCGATCAGGCTTATGAACGATGAAAAGGAAACATTTTTCGCTGTTATGCAGGTGCCGTCCGTCTTGCCGAGATTTATCGAGCTCCCCAAGGACGAGGATAATACCAGAGATTTTATCCTGCTTGAAAACATAATCACTTCGAGACTGGATGAGCTTTTCGAGCTGTTCAGGATCAAATCGTACTGTCCGTTCAGGATCACGCGCGACAGCGATCTTGATATAGACGAGGACACCGATGATCTGCTCACTGAAATAGAAAAATCCATCAAGCAGCGCAGAAGAGGCAAACCGATCAGACTTGAGATTTCGTCCAAATGTGACGAACAGCTTCGGGATTTTCTCATTGAGATGCTCGGAGTTGATGAGAGCGAGATCTACGAATGCAGGGGACCTCTTGATCTGACGTTTCTTTCGAAGTTCGGAAGGATCCAGGGATGCGAAAATCTTTGCTTCAAGCCTATCAAACCTGTTTCCCCCTGTCCCGATTTCTACGGATACGATGATATTTTCCGTGCCATACGGGAAAAAGACAGATTTGTACACCATCCATACGAATCATTTGACAGCGTACTGCAATTTGTAAAGGAAGCTGCCAAGGATGAGAATGTACTTGCGATAAAGCAGACTCTGTACCGAGTCAGCGGCAATTCACCGATCGTTGCAGCTCTCATCAAAGCTGCGGAAAACGGCAAGCAGGTCACTGTACTTGTCGAGCTGAAGGCTCGTTTTGATGAGGAAAACAACATCCACTGGGCGAGGAAGCTTGAAAAGGCAGGCTGTCACGTTGTATACGGTCTGAGCGGGTTAAAGACACACTGCAAGATTTGCCTTGTCGTAAGAAGTGAGGAGGACGGCATCAGACGTTACCTGCATATGGGTACTGGAAACTACAACGACATCACCGCGCGCTTCTACACCGATATGGGCCTTTTCACCTGCAAGGAGGAGTTCGGCGAGGACGCTTCGTCATTGTTCAACGTCCTTACAGGCTACTCTATTCCACCACAGTACAATAAATTTATCGTTGCGCCGCACGGAATGAGAAACTTCTTCGAGGACAAAATTCGAAACGAGATCGAAAATGCAAAAAACGGTCTTCCCTCCGGAATTACCGTTAAGATCAATTCGCTTGTAGATCCGCCGATAATCAAGCTCCTTTATGAGGCTTCAAAGGCAAATGTTCCCGTAAGACTTATCGTCAGAGGCATCTGCTGCCTGATACCGGGTATCGAGAAAACAAGCGAAAATATTGTCGTTCACAGCATAGTCGGACAGCTTCTCGAACACAGCAGGATGTTCCGCTTCGAAAACGGCGGCGAGCCGCAGATGTATCTGGGTTCGGCTGACTGGATGCAAAGAAATCTCGACAGACGTGTTGAACTTGTATTTCCTGTAGAAGATGAGGATATCCACCGCCGCTGCGATGAGATACTCGAGATCATGTGGAACGATAACGTAAACACACGAATACAGCTTCCAAATGCCACCTATGAAATGATAGGCAGACGCGGAAAGAAGGCACACAACTGCCAGCAGGAATTTGCTGCGCTTGCAAAGAAAGCACTCAAGAAAAAAGTAGCGGAGGATCTTGCGAATTCTTCTCAATCAAAATCGGAATAACAGTATTAATTATACATCTGACATCAAAATTCTTTAGCAAAGGGTGATTTTATGAAAAGAATAGGTATCCTGACCAGCGGCGGTGACTGCCAGGGTCTGAATGCGAGCATCAGAGGCGTAACAAAGACTCTCTACCACCACTATGGCGACAATGTTCAGATCGTCGGAATAATCGACGGTTACAGAGGTCTTATCAATGGTGATGCCAAGGAGCTTTCGAGAGACGACCTTTCGGGACTTCTGACAAAGGGCGGCACGATCCTCGGTACTTCAAGACAGCCTTTCAAGCTCATGCGCGTTATCGACGAGGAAAACTCCGTCGATAAAGTTGCGGCGATGAAGGAGAACTACAAGAAGCTCAAGCTTGACTGTCTCGTTATTCTCGGAGGAAACGGCACCCAGAAGTCAGCGAATATGCTTTCGCAGGAGGGCTTGAATGTTGTTTCGCTTCCCAAGACCATCGATAATGATCTTTGGGGAACAGATATGACATTTGGATTTCAGTCCGCTGTTGATATCGCAACTCAGGTAATTGACTGCATCCATACAACGGCTACTTCTCACGGACGTGTATTCATTGTTGAGGTTATGGGTCACAAGGTAGGCTGGCTGACTCTTTACGCAGGTATTGCAGGTGGTGCGGACGTTATTCTTATCCCTGAGATACCTTACGATATCAATTCTGTTATCAGAACCGTTCAGCGCAGAAATGAAATGGGCAAGAACTTCTCTATCCTTGCCGTTGCAGAGGGTGCTGTATCGAAGGATATCGCAGCTTTGCCAAAGAAGAAAAAGAAGCAGGCTATGGCAGAGATGGTCTACCCGTCGATCTCTTACAAGATAGCAGCCGAGATCGAAGAAGCTACCGGTCAGGAAACAAGAGTAACGGTTCCCGGTCATTTCCAGAGAGGCGGAAGTCCCGATGCATACGACAGACTTATCTGCACACGCTTCGGTGTTGCGGCAGCTAATCTTATAATCAACAAGGATTATGGAAAGATGGTAGCTCTCAGAGGAAATGATATTGTATCCATTCCGCTCGATGAAGTAGCAGGAAAGCTCAAGGAAGTACCGCCTGATTGTCAGGTCGTACAAGCTGCCAAGGATCTTGGTATCAGCTTTGGAGAGTAAACAAGATATGGCAAATGTAAAACTGAAGAAGCTTGCCGTATTCGCTTCGGCAGTATTGATATGCTCCTGTGGCTGTACAATTAATATAAATGTAAATAATAGCGACACTTCAGTTTCAGACTCTTCTGCTGCGTTTGATTCATCGAGTAAATCGACCATATCTGATACGATACAACAGAGCACCTTACCATCTGCCCCATTACATCAGGAAGAGACTGCTGTCCCTTCGCCCAATGATACAGATCCTTTTTACGGAGTTTGGGTAGGCGCATCAAAAGATCGCTTGGAATGTGAAGAAATAGCGTCACAGCTTCGCAGCAAGGGGTTTGAGGCTAACGTTTATGATACACTTGATTGGAATAACTTAAATTCCGAGCATTGGTATGTTGTGACAGCAGGAAAGTTTGTCGAAGAATCGACAGCACAATCTGCGCTCAACAGTGTTATAAAAGCGGGGTATGCCGATGCTTATGTTAAATACTCAGGCGATTGGAATGGTACTGACGACACTTTGACTGAAAGCATTGAGGATAACGCTGTTTCTAATCCCCCCTTCTACGGTATCTGGGTCGCAGCTTCAAAGGATAGAAACGAATGCTCAGATATTGCAGCCGATCTTGTCGGCAAAGGCTATGCAGGTGCTGTTTATGACACCTTGAACTGGAGCAATCTGAACAGTGAACACTGGTACGTTGTATCGGCAGGTGAATTTGCCACACAAGCTGATGCAAACAGAGTGTTGGATAAAATACAAGCAGCAGGCTATCCCGATGCATACGTAAAATACTCGGGAAATTGGCAGGAATGAACTGTTTGAGGAATAATGTACAAATAAGCGATGAAAAAAGTGTAAATAATTTATTAAGAATTTTTTGATAAATTATTGACTTGCTTGTCGAATTATAGTATAATGAGGTACAGTTTGAGGGTAATATAGTTACTCACAGTGGGACAGCTGCTTTACGGTATGCTGTCCCGTTGTTTTATGAAGGAAAGATAAAAATGTCACTTAAAGAAAAGATAAAAATCAAGCTCGAGAGCAGCTCCGACTATATATCGGGGCAGGATATAGCGAAGGAATTCGGTGTTTCAAGAGCAGCGGTCTGGAAAGCTGTAAAGCAGCTTAAAGATGAGGGTTTCGGTATAGATTCCGTGAGCAGCAAGGGCTACCGCCTCGACTCCCCCGCAGATCTTCTATCAAAACAAGAGATCGAAACACACCTTGATTCTTGCGCCAAAGGAATAAATATCGAAGTCCTTGAAAGCGTTGACTCTACGAATAACGAAGCAAAACGCCGACTTGCCAACGGTGAAACAAGCGATATGCTCATAGTCGCAAACGAGCAGACCTGCGGCAGAGGAAGACTTGGAAGGAGCTTTTATTCACCCAAAAACACAGGAATATATATGTCGTTTCTGATACACACCGAGCTTGAACTGACTGATGCTGTATCGGTGACAACGGCAGCTTCTGTAGCAGTTGTTAAGGCTATAGAGAAGGTGACGGACATTCGCCCTGAGATCAAGTGGGTAAACGACGTTTATGTCGGCGGGAAAAAGGTTTGCGGTATTCTTACTGAAGCTGTCAGCGATTTCGAGACAGGAACTGCGCGCTCGGTGATAATCGGGATCGGGATCAACATTACAACGGATGTTTTCCCTGATGAAATCAAGCACACGGCATCTTCGATCGGCAGCAGAAAGCCTGTAAGAAACAAGATAATTGCGCAGACTGCAAATGAGCTTTTGGGAATATGCAAAGACTTATCTGACAAATCGTCTTATATAGAGTTTTACAGGAATCATTCAATGATAATCGGTAAGTCGATCGACTTTTACATCAATAACGTGAAACATACCGCAACTGCGGAAGATATTGACAACAACGGCGGGCTTATAGTCAGACTTGCAGAT
>ONIC01000095.1 GCA_900317815.1 uncultured Eubacteriales bacterium
AATTTTAGTGGGCAGCCGCTCTCGCGGAACAAAAGTATCGATCCGCAATAACTGACAGCGAAATTGCCTGCGGACGCTTGTCCGCGTAGGTGCTTGTATTATGCGGGATTTTGTATTATACTTATATAAACGGCAGAATTAACGTGAAAGGACAGCTTATGAGCAATTACTCTCACAGAGGATACGAACAAAGAACGAGCGGATACGGTCGGCGCCGTCACAAGGCGTCGGGATTTCGGAAAAAGAACACGGGCAGCGGCGCTGCAAAGGGTGCGGCGGCTGTTGTATCGGTAGCGGCGATCGCAGTTCTTGCGTATCTGTTTGCGGATAATATAATTCCGTTTCTCGGCTCTATACGAGGTACGGATACAGGCAGCGATACAGAAACGCTCGCCGAAACACAGGATTCTCCCGACATCGCTTTGACCGTGACAGCCGTACCGACGGCTGACGAACCGACAGAGATACCGCCTGCCGACGGCTATTTTGACAACGCAGACGACAATATCTTTATCAGCGGCGGAGCGGGATATGTCAAATTCAAGGGCATCGACTCTACCGCGCGCAATTATACAGCGATACTCAACAGCATATCGCGCAATATCCCGAGCGGCATAGATATGTATGATATAGTGCTGCCGACCAATGCGGAGATCGGTATTGACGGGTATATCCCGGGGTCCAACTCTCAGAAGGATAATTTAGATGTGATATCGCTGCTGCTGTCCGATAAGGTGAAGTATGTAGACGCTTATTCCGCGCTGAAGGCGCATAATTCGGAGTATCTCTACTACAGGACGGATCCTGCGCTCACGTCGCTCGGAGGCTATTATGCGTATACCGGGTTTGCAGACAAATCGGGAAACGACGCTTACTTGCTGTCCGAGCTTTCCAAGAAAAAGTACGGTATTTCACCGTTTGAAGGAGAATATATAGAGCGCACCACGGACAACAAGGCGCAGCCTCACGGCAATCAGGAGCTTTTTAATAATCCCGACTCGATCGAGTATTACAAGCTCCCAGTTCATTATAACTGCTACGAGATCAACAGAAGTTCGGGCAGCCGCACCGAGTTTGATCTCTTTTCGGACAAGAACGCAGCCTCTGATCCGCTCAGCGTTTTCCCCGGTAAGGATAAGGATTTCCTTGCGGTATACAATTTACAGAGCGACAATACGGACAAGCTGCTGATCGTCAAGGATCACGCCGCAGAGCCCGTTATCGGATTTATTATCCCGCATTACAGCGAGATCTATATCGCCGATGTCTCACTTTACAGCGGCGATCTTCACAGTGTTATCTCTGAGTACGGGATAACGGACATCATATTCATCAACGGAATAGACGACGCCAATAACTCACTTTATTGTCAGAGATTGAGGGATTTATTTGACAACGGTATATCAGATTAACGGTTTTCGCAATAACAATTACATAGGCGGCGACAGTATGCTCGGAAAGAAGATCGACGTCAAGGTCGTCTCCGCAATACCCTACGCAGGTCTTTATAACGGCTATTATATGTCAGGCACACGCCGCAAGAACGTCTTTCTGCTGTCAAAGGAGCGTCCGCGCGACCATGTTTTCTGTACCGTTATCGCAATAGCGCAGGGAAGAAACAGCACACAGACAAAGCTCATCGTTGCGCCCGAGGGACAGATCTACTACGAGCCGCTCATTAAAAAGCGCCTTCGCAGGCTGCGCAATTTCCGTGTAGGAAAGATAAGCTGCCTGTATGAGAAATCATGCGGAGCGATCGTTTTCTACCGTGCGCCCGAGGAGCTGAGAGTGCTGCTTGTGAAGAACAGGAACGGACGATACTGGTCGTTTCCGAAGGGCCATGTAGAGCTTGGAGAGAACGAGCGCCAGACGGCAGTCCGTGAGATCAAGGAGGAGACGGATCTCGACGTTGTGATCCAGCCGGGATTTCGCGAGACGAGCGACTACTGTCCGTTCGGCAAGGTGAGAAAACGAGTAGTCTTCTTTCTTGCCGAAGCAAAGAATGACGATGTCCATATTCAGGAAAGCGAGATCGACTATTTTATATGGGTGCCGTTTTCCCGGGCACGCTCGATGTGTACATACGACAATGATCTTCGTGTGATAGACAAAGCGGAGCGCTACTTGGGCGGTGCCGCGGAGTAATGATGAAATGAAAACAAAGAAACTGACGAACAAGGAACGAGCAGCCCTTGCGGTTGCCGCACTCAAAGCGGAGTATCCTGGCGCTGTATGTTCACTTGTATATGAAAAGCCGCACGAGCTTCTGATCGCAACAAGGCTCTCGGCGCAGTGTACCGATGCGAGAGTGAATATGGTGACACCCGCACTGTTCGAGCGGTACAAAACGCCGTATGACTTTGCAAACGCCGATGTGTCGGAAGTTGAGGAATACATAAAAAGCTGCGGTCTTTACAAAACGAAGGCGCGCGACATTGTCGAGATGAATAAAAGGATCTGCGAGGTATTCAAAGGGAATGTTCCCGACAATATGGAAGACCTGACCTCTCTTGCGGGAGTCGGCAGAAAAACAGCAAATCTGATCCTGGGCGATGTGTTCAAAAAGCCCGCTGTCGTTGTTGATACTCACTGTATCAGGATAACCTCACGGCTCGGATTTCATAATATCAAAGACGCTGTGAAGATAGAAAAGATACTTCGTGAAGCGCTTGATCCGAATGAGTCAAACGACTTCTGTCACCGCCTTGTGCTCCACGGCAGAGCAGTCTGTACGGCACGCTCACCGAAGTGCAGAGAGTGCTGTATGCGGGAATTCTGTGAGTATGCAAGATCGGATAAGAAAGGGTATGCGTAAATTCTTCGCATACCCTTTTTCAATAATTATCTAATCATAAATATATGTTTTAATATATGTTTTGCCGTCGTCTGACGCTGTGCGGGCGGTGATGTCTTGAACTTCTCAGGTATCCGGCTTATCGGGAGTATCGGGCGCAAATGCGACGTTTTCCTGCTTTTCAAACAAACCCTCGTCACGCATTGAGTACGATATAATCTTATCTTTAAAAACAACGGTAACAGTGAAATCAAAGTCGTGCGGCGGAATTGCTTCGGGGTCTGCGTAGGAATATCCGACTGTGTAATCGGTAGATTCTAAAACGGCTTTTATCGGCACTTCATGTACGGTGTAAATAAGCCCTGTTGCCATACCGTCGCTGTTGTGTATTACCTCACGGAATACATTCAGCGCCTTCTTGCCGTCCTTTGAATTGAAATGAAGCACCCATTCCTGCCCAAGCAGGCTGTCCTCGCTGTACTGAAATTCGGGTCTGAGTATAATGTCATCGGCTTTTGCGGCGCTGCCGTAATATGTCAGGAAAAATCCGAGCGTCACAGCGATATATATTGTAAGTATCACCGACGCCGACACTTTACCGATGCGCTTCACGGTGCCGTCTTCGGGCTTCTGCTTCCCAATAATACCGCGGATAAATAAAACGGTAAAAATTATACTGTATAATACTATCGAAAACATCAGAAGCAGGATCGCCGATATAACGAAATAGTTTACAAGCTCTCCCTGTGCTCCATGGTTCGAGTCAAAATGTACTCGGCCCCAGGCTATGCCGATCAGCGCCAGCACAGTCAGACCCGCAAGCGAGATCAGCGATACGGCGACAAACTTTTTTATTCCGACGCTGTTTTTCAATTTTCTGAGGCGGCGGTCGTCCCTGTCCTTCTCAATAACGATAGTACTTTTCATCTGAGCAAGCTCCGCACGACAGAATTTGCACTCTTCAAGGTGTTCGTCCACAAGCGCGCGGCTGTCACCGCTCAGAGCGTTATCGGCGTAGAGCGGCAGCAGGTCGTTGATAACGCTGCAAGTTACCTTTGCTTTCATTGTAATTCCCCCTTTTGATTTTCGTCGAGACGTTCGATGATCATTTTCTTGGCGCGAAAATATGTGACGCGCGCCCAGCCTTCGCTTTTTCCGAAGATCACGCCGATCTTTTTGAAGCTCAATTCTCCGAAAACACGAAGATTAAATACCTCCTTGTAAGGTTCGGAAAGCTCGTGAAGTATCTTGTGCATCGTCATTGCCTCTTCTTCGTTCTCTATGTGTTCAGTCAATATTACGTCCGATACTGCACATTCGGTGTCGGATACGCTTTCAAGCGGCAGAGCTTTTCGGCGGCAGTAAGTGAAGTATGTGTTTTTCGCTATCGTGAATAGCCACGCTCTGATATCCTTTTTACCGTCGAATCGGTCAATTTTGTCAAGCGCCTTCACGAATGTTTCCTGTGCAATCTCTTCGCTGATATTGTCATCAAGGCACAATGCGCGCATATAAAGGAAAACATCCTTGAAGTACATCCTGTAAATATTTTCGAAGTCAGACACGCTGTCACCTCGCTTTCACCGATAAAAATCAGAAACGCATTTGCAAATCGCTTTCTATAATACTAACTCACGAAATCTTAAAATGTTACAGGCGAAATAAAAAAATCTGAGCGTTTATGTATATTTATTATAGTCTGTTCGTATAATATATCAAGACTGATTGTGCAAAATTCACAAAGATTACAAAATTTAACAAAAGTGGTTGCATTTCTGTAACTTTCTGTTATAATATATATAGTTAATTTTTACAGACGTGTAATAATTATGTGTACCGGCTTCCGATTTAAGATAGTCGTCAGAAGGCGGTATGGAGGGGTTGTTTTTATAATGTCAGAATATGAAAGAGATGATTTTGAAATAGAGATCACCCCCGAACTGCTTCAGAATTTCTCAACCGATGAACCGTACTGCGCATACGAAACGGACGAGAAAACGATCGAGCAGATCAGGGAGGAGAGATACCGCAGGCAAGAGCAGAGGAAGCTCAGAAGGAGACAGCAGAGAATCGCTAATCTCAAGAGCTACTTTATGCCCGCTATGGCGCTCGTGCTGCTCGTGAGCACCGTTTGTTATATGAATTCGCTTCAGTTCGGACTTGCTGTGTCTTACAACAACGAGGAGCTCGGAGTTGTTGAGAACGCAGGTGTCCTCGAAGAGGCGACAAGCATCATCGACAGCCGCATCATCAACAAGAGCCTTGATTCACTCGAGGCACAGCCGCAGTACAAGGTTGCGGTCATTACAAATAAATCAGAGCTGAGCAATTCGAGCGAACTTTCGAGCCGCATTATCGAAAAGGACAGTTCTCTTGAAGACGAGCTTTGCGGAGTGTTCGTAGACGACGATTTTATCGGCGCCGTAACGAGTGAGGAAGACGCAAAGGCAGTTCTCGACGGACTTCTTGAAGCAAAGAAGAAGGAGTCGAAGGAGCTGGGGACAGTTGAAAAGGTCGAATTCAACAGCAGTGTTGCAGTTGAGGTAGGACTTTATGCGAAGGATTCCGTTATAGATAAAGCGGAGCTTAAAAACAGACTGGTCAACAATGTTGATATCAGCTACACTATCACGGTTTTGCAGGAGCAGAACGTTAAGATAAAGTACAAAACAGAGTACAAGGAAGATTCACTGCAGCCCAGCGGCTACGAGAAGGTAACGACAAAGGGCGTTATCGGCGAGGGCGTTGCTACAAACAGAAGCGTTTACGTTGACGGCGAGAAGATCTCGAGCGAACACGTAAAGGTAGTTGCGACGAAGAAGCCTGTCAATGAGGTGATCGCAGTCGCTTCCGACAGCAAGTATCTGAAGGCCGACACAGACACAGAGGACACCGACAGCGAGACCGAAAAGACAAAAACGGGCGCAGCTCAGTCCAAGAAGTCAGAGGAGACCGATACAGAGAAAGCTAAAGATACAGATACAGACACGGCAGCAGAGGACGCGGCTCAGCCTGTTACTCCCGCTCAGCCTAAGAGTGATTCGCCGTTCATCTGGCCGACAGCAGGCTACATTACGGGCACATTTGGCTATGAGGGCGAATGGTTCCACAAGGGACTTGATATAGGCGCAGGATACGGCACACCTGTTGCGGCGGCAGCATCGGGAACAGTGGTCGCTGTAGTATTTGACTACGGCACGGAAGGTCTCGGCTGCTACGTTACGATAGATCACGGCAACGGATATCAGACGACGTATGCACAGTGCAGCGACATCTACGTTGCTTACGGTCAGACTGTCGAGCAGGGCGAGATCATCGCCGCAGTTGGCTCGACAGGCGACTCCACAGGACCTCACCTTCACTTCAGAGTGACACAGTACGGTGAGTTCGTTGACCCAGCTAACTTCTTATATTAAGATAAATAACCCCAAAACAAAACAGGGAAAGGGCGCAGAGCAATCGTGCGCCCTTTCTCTGTGCTCAAAAGCGGGTGCTGTTGCCGTTGGCAGCGCTTGCCGACTTCGGACTGTCCTTAGGGATATAGTTTTGGACGCGGGTATAAGATTATGGTTTTCTTTAAGCTTTATGCGCGTACTGCTTGTCGGCGCTTGCCGACCTCGGACACGCACACCTTTGAATACAAACAAACGATCGCGGCGAAGGCTTCTTTCAATGATGACCTTCGCCGCGATAATTCATGATTTATTTTTTACTGTTCACTTTGGTTTATCTCGGTTCGCCGTAAGCGGAGTAAAGAACGTTTGTATCGTCTGCCTTGATGCCTACCGAATAGCGCAGGGCGATAAGCGCGTCTGCCGAGTCTATCGTACCGTCTGTGTTGATGTCGGCAATGGAAGCGGACAGATCGTTCATGGAGAGAGCCGCTTGCAGGATCTTCATAGCGTCGCCCGAATTGACAGTACCGTCGCCGTCGGCATCAGCGAGCTTTGCAGAGGGAGTGATGTCGGGATCGTTCTCGGGATAAATGACAGCTTTTACTTCAGCCTTTTCAGCGTCGCCGTGATCCGTGATCTCGAGGTACTTTGCCCATACGTCGTCTGCGTTTGTTCCGAACTTTTCGATAGCATTCGCAACGGTCTCCTTTGTAACTATAGGTTCGTTCGTCAGCTTTATTGTGGCGCCGTAGTAATTGTTGATAAACTCCGCGACTTCCTTAGCGGGGTCCATAAATTTTGTGATCGTGTGACCTTGTACCTTTCCCGTCGGGGTGATCTTCATTTTCTCGGAAAGTCCTGATTTTCGGAAGCGGATAGGGAACAAAACTCCCTCGCTGTCTGTCGGAGATTCATAGATCTCGTCCGCTATAAACTCGGCAGTGTCGCCGAACGCCTCTGGAGTCAGAACGCAGTCGAGGGTCTGAGCGTCCGTGTTCGGGTCATGCAGAATCAG
>ONIC01000184.1 GCA_900317815.1 uncultured Eubacteriales bacterium
ACCGAGTTGCCTATAGTCACATCACAGAGCTCGCTGCAGCCTTTGAAAGCGTTGTCGCCGATCACCGTTACCGAATCGGGAATAGTAACGCTTGTGATCGGACAGTCGCTGAAAGCTCCGTCTGCGATCGACGTTACCACTGCGTCCCTAAGCTCCGAAGGTATAACCACATTTGTGTCTTCGCCGATGTACTTTGTTATCCTTGCCGTACCGTCGTTGTTAAGCTCGTAATCATAGCCCGCATGAGACTTTCCGCTGCGCTCTGCGCTCACAAACGCCCCGGAAGGCTCGCCGGCGGTCTGCGCTGCGCTCGCCGTTACAGACGTGCCGCCTGCGATCATTGCCGCTGCGGTAACGATCGACGTCAATGTAAGTAAACACTTTTTCACAAATAATGTCCTCCTTTTATTTAGATACCAAATAGTCATAAATACCTATTATCATTATACATTTTTTTAAACCCCTGTCAATACATCGAAGGACAAATCTTCAGATTATTTTGAGGCAAGCGCCCTCTTGATACAGTCGCCGCAAAGGGTTAAAAGAGAAACCGAGCTGACGCGCGATAGGACCGCTGACGAGAACATATGGATTCCAAGCGTGTGTACTTGCGAGCGATTTATAGAAATTACCGTTGGCAAAGCACCTTACGATTGCTACGCAAATCGGCATATACTCGGGCGGGCAGCCTGCCATTATAGCGTTGGTCGCAACGTGATAAGCGTAGATCGTTTTGTTAGCGGGCGGAACGTCTATGACCTCGCCTGTCCGCTTGTCCCTGTTGATAATATCATCGGCTTCATAAGCTGTATACTGCAAATAATATTCTACCTTTTCTCTTGTCGGAGGAACCACCGCAAGTCCGTCGGACATTTCGTTTACTTCGTAGAACTGCTGAACACGCTCGTGAGAGCCTGTAAAAACGATATCATCGTACTTAACTCCCGCGATATCGCCTGCGATCCTGTCAGCTTCTTTCTGCGTAAGCTGCGTAGTAAGCGCTGTTACAATCTGCGGATAGAGTGTTTCCCGAGCCTTTCGCTCCTGCTCCTGGGTCGTATCGTTTGCAAAAGCGCCCGGATATTTGGCTGTTCTCACAACGGGAACACCTCGGTTGTAGCCTGTGGATTCGATCTGAGGCACAAAAGCTTCGGCGCCGACAACCACAGCAGGTATGCCTATGTACTCTGCCGCAAGACCGTTGCCCGTTTCCTTTACTGTACAGATACCGCAGCCGCAGTTGCCGGAGATCACAGCGTCTATGCCGTAATCTATAAGCTTTTGCTGAAAAGCCTTTGATTTGTCACTTACGCTGTTTGGGTTATACGTTTCGCTTTTGCCTATCTCCTCGGTCATATAATACGTTATGCAACCGAAGTCCGCCTCAAGCATATCGCGTATAACGGCATGCGTTACAGAGGCGGAAAAGCTACCGCCTACAAGCGCTATCTTTTTGCCCTGCAAAGAATCAAGACGAGGCGCCTGCACTATCGGTTCGATTGATGATCCTGACGGCACGGGAGATACTACCTGGTATTGGTTGACCCCCGGCTCCTCCATCGAGGGCATCACCACAGCGGTATCTCCGTTGGCGCTTTTTGCAACTGTTTTCTTTGAGGGAACATCCTGCGTCTCAGCTGCCGAATACGAGGTAAGAGATGCCCCTGCAAAGCATATCGCAGCAAGCAGCAACGACAGCAAACGTTTTGCAATGTTCGTTTTCATAAAATCATCCTTTCAAAAATATGATATGTTGATATTTAGAAAAGCCGTACTGTTGCGATCGTTCGGCTTTATATCCCGGTTCTATTTATCCGTATCTCCTTCCCGATACTCGTCGGGAAGATTCTCCTGCGCATAAAATACAGCATCCGAGAAAATTTCATCTGCAAAAATTGAGGTTGAGGTATTGTCTCCCGAAAAATTCAGGTTTCCGTCGTCGTCAAATACGTAAGAAACAGAATATTTCGTATTCTTGTCGATTACAGGGCTGAAAGTAAGCTCGCCGTCCTTTGCTGTATATGCATAATACATATACCTGTCAAGGGCAAGATCATCGCTGATGTAATGGATAATCATGATGCCATTGTCGCAAAACTTTATGGTTTCGATGTATGATAATGTATACGCATAATACGAAAACATCCTATCTGTTGCCGTCCATTCACCAACAAGAGATTCGTCCGTTTCAAAAGAGTTGTATGGCTCTTTTTCGTAATGAGGGGATCTTGCCTGAGTGAAAACATAATCCTGTGCTGGTATTGTTTGTCCTGTCTGTTCGTCCTTGTGTTCGGGATATGTAACTGTGAACGTTGCATTACCGAAAATCCTGACACCGTTAATAGTGTATTCAAGATCCTCCGTTCCCATATTTATGAATTCTTTACCATTTTTTTCCGACAGCTTATATTCACCTTCTTCCACACCGCCTACGAAAAAGGTCTTGTAAACGCCGTCGCCGTACTCGCTCGGCTTCCCGAAGGAATAAAACACCCTCTCTGTGTCGTTAGGCTCGTCGAGAGTTTCTCTTGTGAGTTCGGGATTAACGATCAGCTCCCAATCTCCTACAATGGATCTCGACGAGAAGGACAAATAACCTATAGGGATAATAGCAACCAGAATTATGCCTGTTATTACAGGGAAAAGAATATGCTTTTTGCGAAAAATTCTTTGTTCCATAAAACCTCCTTTATATTTTCAACATAAAACTTTCATTATACAACGAATTTATATTTATTGTAACATTATATAAAACCATTTTAAATTACCCCTTGCGCCCATTG
>ONIC01000178.1 GCA_900317815.1 uncultured Eubacteriales bacterium
ACCAGCAAGATTGAAAACAAAATCACAGTCAGAGCAGAACTGATCCAGCTCTTCCAGCGTGTTATTGCGGTCGTATTCGTAGATGGCATCGATGGATAGATTTGGTCTTGTCCGATTCTTCCCATCTCTTATGTTTTTCAGGTTTTCGACCAGGTTTCTACCAACGAAACCAGCCGCACCGGTAACTAGTATCTTCATTAATCTCCCCCCGGTCAGAACTTTCTCCACACCATCTTGTTAACCACACCAACATACCCCTGAATGATACGAACCACCTTCATGGAAACAGTCTCATCCACATAGTCAGGACAAGGCTTTCCAAGAACGCCTTTCTTCTTCATCTCGATTGCCATGGATGTCGCATTCAGCAGCTCATTCGTCGTGATCCCAGCGAGAATGAAGTCTCCCGCCTCCAATGCTTCCGGGCGCTCTGTGCTTGTGCGGATACACACAGCGGCAATCGGATGGCCAATGGACAAATAGAAGCTGCTCTCCTCCGGCAACGTACCTGAATCAGACACGATGGCCAATGCATTCATCTGCAGCTTGTTATAGTCGTTGAATCCAAGAGGCTCATTTACCCTCACACGCGGATCCAGTTTAAAGCCAGTAGCCTCCAATCTTTTCTTGCTTCTCGGGTGACAGGAGTAGAGAATCGGCATGTCGTACTTTTCCGCAAGGGCGTTGATAGCAGTGAAAAGAGAAGTAAAGTTCTTCTCCGTATCGATGTTCTCTTCACGATGGGCAGAGAGTAAGATGTACTTGTTGGGCTCCAGTCCCAGCCTCTCCAACACATCGGATGCCTCGATCTTCTCTAGGTTCATCCGCAACACTTCAGCCATCGGGGATCCGGTCATATAGGTCCGTTCCTTCGGAAGGCCTGTATCAGCAAGATACTTACGGGCAAACTCTGAATAGCAGAGATTTATGTCGGAGATCACATCAACGATGCGCCTGTTGGTCTCTTCTGGCAGGCACTCATCCTTGCAACGGTTTCCCGCTTCCATGTGGAACAGCGGGATGTGCAGGCGCTTCGCAGAAATGGCGGAAAGACAAGAATTAGTATCGCCGAGGACAAGATAGCCATCCGGTTTCAGTTCGGATAGAAGCTCGTAGCTTCTGCCTAAGATGTTTCCGCAGGTTACGCCGAGGTTCTCGCCCACTACCGGCACCAGGATGTCCGGACCAATCTCTCCCTTAGCGTTATATAGCTCAAAATCTTCCCAGAACACAGTGCTCAGGTTCGGATCCCAGTTCTGGTTGTAATAGACGATACAAGTGTCGAAGTATTCACGACAACGCTTCATCACGGCAGCCAGCCGGATGATCTCAGGACGGGTGCCCGCCCCCAGCATGATCTTTAATCTGCCGTCATTTTTCCATTGAAAGTTATGCTCTACCATACTTGTTTCCTTCTTTCCCACCCACGACCAGTTTCATCTGTAGAGATGAGCGGGTGGGTCTATTTCTATTATAGAGGTGCTTGTCAAGCTTCTACTACGTGTGGGCAACCTTCACTTTCCAGTTCTCTAAATGTATACCTGAAAATCCATATACAATAGTAAAAACAGAAAGCAAGACAAGGGCAACGGCGCCTGCTGCCAATATTTTAAATACAGATTTTAATATATCCATTTTAGTCATTGCCTCTCACATAACAGCTTCATTTTACTAATCAAGCCTCATAAGGTTCAAATTCAAGAATATCAATACTACAGTTTCAGGCATGTCCATCGCCGTAAGGATTAGAAATCTTGCTCATCTTCTCGTATTCTTCCTTGTTTTCAAATAGTAACTTAAACATGTTATATGGATAATACTTCAACTTCAGGAGAAAAGTGACCAGTTCTGATGATAAGGAGCTTTTTCTTCAGTGCTCAATCCCCATCTTTTCCAATTCATCACGAATATACTGTAACTGCAAAAGCTTTTCTTTAACCTGTTTCACTGTAAGCAGTTCAGTATTGTTAGAATCGAATTCATGAAGTGGATTTCTGTCTGCATCTCCTTTTGTAAAATAATTATCATAGTTTAGGCCACGATTATCCGCAGGAACGCGATAAAACTCTCCCATATCAATCGCCTTTGAGCACTCTTCATTTGTAAGCAGTGTCTCAAACATTTTTTCTCCATGACGTATCCCGATAACCTTAATGTTGTTTGGATTCCCACCAAACAGCTCACAAACAGCCTCCGCCTGCGTTTGGATCGTGCAAGCGGGAGCTTTTTGCACAAGGATGTCTCCAGATTCTCCATGTTCAAAGGCGAAAAGAACAAGATCAACAGCTTCATCAAGAGACATGATAAACCGAGTCATACTGCCTTCAGTTATTGTAATCGGCTGGCCTTTTTTGATCTGGTCAATCCAAAGAGGGATCACTGAACCGCGAGAGCACATGACATTGCCATAACGAGTACAACATATTTTGGTTTTTGTCGGATCCACTGTTCTGCTCTTTGCTACTGCGACTCTTTCTTCAAGAGCTTTTGTAATGCCCATTGCGTTTACAGGATATGCTGCTTTATCCGTAGAAAGGCAGATCACTGCCTTAACTCCCTCATCGATTGCAGCAGTGAGCACGTTATCCGTTCCAATCACATTAGTTCTCACAGCCTCCATGGGGAAGAACTCGCAAGAAGGAACCTGTTTCAAAGCCGCAGCATGGAAGATATAGTCTACCCCATGCATAGCAGACTTAACAGAAGACAGGTCTCTGACATCTCCGATGTAGAACTTAATCTTTTCAGCCACATCTGGCATCGTTGCCTGAAATTCGTGACGCATGTCATCCTGTTTTTTCTCATCTCGGCTGAACACTCTGATTTCACCAATATCAGTTTTCAGAAATCTATGCAGAACCGCATTTCCGAAACTACCAGTTCCGCCAGTTATCAATAACGTTTTCTTTGTAAAAGAAGACATCTTTAAACCTCACTTTCTTCCTAACCAAGGACTATAGGAATCCTTTTCCAAAATATCAGTTATCCTCTCACAAGCATGTCCATCTCCATAGGGATTGCATGCATGACTCATCTTGTTATACTCTTCCTCATTTTCAAGCAGCAGCTTAAAATTCTTATAAATAGTTTCTTCGTCGGTTCCGACCAATTTCAGCGTTCCCGCATCTATACCTTCAGGTCTTTCGGTTGTATCTCGCATCACCAGTACCGGTACACCATAAGATGGACATTCTTCTTGGATTCCACCTGAATCTGTTAGGCAAAGGTAAGAACGAGCTTCAAAATTGTGGCAATCAAACACTTCAATTGGTTCAATGATATGAATGCGGTCACAATCGCCAAGCTCTTCATCAGCAGCCTGGCGAACCGCAGGATTCATGTGGATCGGATAGATAGCCTTACAGTCAGGATGTTCATCGAGTACTCGACGAATAGCTCTAAACATATGATGCATCGGTTCCCCTAAATTCTCTCTGCGATGTGCTGTAATAAAGATCAGCTTGTCATCACCGACCCATTCCAGTTCCGGATGAGTGTAGTCCTTGCGCACAGTATGTTGCATAGCGTCAATAACTGTATTACCGGTAATAAAGATTGTGTCCCTATCCTTCCCTTCATTAATAAGGTGATCTGCAGCAAGCTGTGTGGGAGCAAAATTATACAGGCTGATGATACCAACAGCCTGACGATTAAACTCCTCAGGGTAAGGAGAATAAATATTGTATGTCCGTAATCCGGCCTCTACATGACCAACGGGAATCTTTAAATAGAAGCAAGCTAGTGCTGTAACAAATGTTGTGGAAGTGTCTCCATGCACAAGAACTACATCAGGTTTCTCTTTTTCCAGGACTTCTTTGATACCGTTCAGAATACCTGTTGTAATATCAAAAAGTGTTTGACGATCCTTCATAATATTGAGATCGTAATCAGGAACTACACTGAAAGTCTTTAATACCTGATCAAGCATCTGGCGATGTTGCGCAGTAACACAGACTACAACTTCCAGCCCTTTCCTTTTCTTCATCTCATTGACCAAAGGACAAATCTTGATTGCTTCTGGTCTAGTCCCGAAAACTAACATTATTTTTTTCACTTAGACTTCCTCCTGTATATTTCTAAAGCCTTGAACAGCGGTTTTTCAATTATTCTTTGACGAATTAAATCTATTACTACGCATGCAATATAGACGCCTAACACACAAATTATGGCGTGATAAATATAGTATTGAGAATTAAAGAATTTAGTGCATTTCAATAAATCTTCCCACAACCATTTTCTCATCAAGTCAGAATTTGCATGTATTAATAATACGCCAAATGTAGCACTTGCAACCGCGTTAATGAACTTTGATTGTTTGATGTTCATATTATAGAATAGGCCGAAAAAGGAGAATCCCAAAAGTACAGCTAATAGTTTATTTGAATCTTCTAACAAGTAATATGTTAGCCGCATTTCTGCTCTGTAACTGATATACAGTCCTGCGACTACCGATAAGATTGAAACGCTATATATCAAACAAAACATAGTGATCCATATTCTTTTATTCTTCATTATGGATTCGCAATACAATCTGAAGAAGGATGCTAAGATATATACAAACGTAAACCATGAAACGTAATTCATGGTTACAACTATTTTCGGCGTAGTTCCCAATACCACATATACAAAGCCAAGAATTATCAAAAGAGTAAAATGCTGCCTTTTATCCATGTTCTGAATAAGAATATTAATGAACGGAATAAGGAGGTAAAATATCAAATAGCAGCTTACAAAATCTGTCCATATTGACTTGATAGGCAACACATTATTGATAATACCAGAAGCAGATAATTTTGTTATTCCGAAAGCAACAAACAGCAAGTATATTACAATATTATAGAATAGAACTTGGCACAGAAATTTTATCCATTTTAGATAATTAGTTTTCCCAAGGCACATATAATATCCAGTAATTACTAGAAAACAATTAATTATAGGCTTACCCCACATGCCAAATACAGTCATTATTACAGTCTTTAAGCCAAATGACTGGGTATAAATTTCATCTAGTATCCCAGAATTATGGATATAATGTGACGCAATCAAGAAAACCATAAGAATAATACGAAACAACTCAACATTCGAGCTTCTTTCTTGTTTTTGTGTTGCCATCCTATTCTCCATTACATTCCAGTTTCATCGTAAAGCGCTTGCCAATCATTCTTTATATATTGCCATGAAGACATACGATACATTTTTTCTCTGTTGGCTTGTATTTTTGCTTTTTCATCCTTAGAGAGTCCGTCTGACAAATAATGAATGATCAATTGTTTTAGTTCAGTATAACTTTCATACTCCCAATAGTACACGTTGTTATTTTTTAATTCATCATATATAATCCAGTTAGGATTCATTAAGAGCTTGCCAGCACACAAATACTCTTGAACAGAGGCAGAAAAGGCGTCCGTGTCTTGTGCATGTATAAATACATCAGACAGGCAGCACAATTCCGCTACCGTGTCATAATCCATAAAGTCAGTAAGAATTCGATACTTGTATCCTGATGATGAGAGTAATTTTTTTATTTCATCTATATAATCACCGCTAACACCGTATGTCATAGGAAATATCAAAAAACACTTCTCAGTCAAATCACTCGGGATCATTTTTAACTGTTCTATAACATTCGCGTGGTTTTGACGCTTACTTCCATTATAACCAACTGTAATGACATACTTATTTGGCGCAATTCCCCATTTATCGCGAAGCTTTTCATACGGAATCGTCATGTTATAAATAGGTTCAAGTCCCGAAACTCCAAATCTGACAACCTTCATTTTTTTAGTCAATTCTTCAGAATACACATTTTTGAAGTATTCGCTCATATCCTTTGAGCCCACAGTCACACAGTCAATTTTATGCAAATACTTCGTAAAACTCTTCAGTTCTCCAGACCCTTTCCCTAATAAATCACTACCCCAAAATGTCGCGATTGTGTGTCGAGATCTCCATTTTACGAGACTTGCCCCTAGTAGTTTTCGTAAGTTTATGTAATGAATATGAATATACTCAAATTTACCTTCTGACAGGAAACCAGTTAATAAACTACAAATATACGACACCTTATTACCCAGGCAATATCTTATTCTGACGTTCTGTGGGTACTGCTTTTCATCAGAGTTAAATATCCTGTCGGAGAATATAACCACCTCATCAAAGTATGAACTAGACAACACTTCCTTAACATACGTTTGAATCCAAATAGAATTTGGGTCTCCTAAAACAGCTATTTTTTTCACTTTCAGCACTCCCACAAATCAGATCACCAATCGTTTTTTTATCCAATAATGATAATATATATATGAGAAAGCAGACGATCCAATCGATACGATAAGTGTTGCTATCGCGGCACCGGTCGAACCATAAAACCTGATTAATATAATATCCAATATAACATTTAAGCAACTGAAAATAACAGTCTTGAGAAGATTGATATTAACCTTTTTTACTGCGACCATCAGGTTCCCATACACTTTATTAAATGTACCGGTTACAAGGAAATTGATAGTTAATATACGCAATATTTGAACAGCGTCAAGATATTTTTCACCCCAAAGGATCCTGACAATAATTGGAGCAAGAAGGAAAACCGCAGACGATACAACAAAATTAATTGCAAAAACACCTATTGTAAGTTTCTTCGTATTGCTCTTCAGCCACTTGATATTAGTATTGTTTTCTGCCAGATATGGAAATGCAAAAACAATAACACTGGTAGGTATAAACATAAGAGCTGTTGGGATCTGTGTTGCAGTTTTATACGTTGCCACAAATGATGGATCACCTATGAAATAGTTTACACATGTGACATCAACAAGCATCATGATTGTAGACGCAAAATTGGTCAAACAACATATCAGTGAGTATTTTATTAATTCATACTGGAATTTCTTATCAAGTTTTATATTTGTCGTAGTATTATTGCTGCCTTTTAAGTAATAACTTGACAACAGAGCTGAAGACACATATTTGATGTAGAGAGCGACTATATAACCTATGATTCCTAATATCTTCGATAATGCAAAAGCACATATTAAAAAAACAGTTGCAGAGATGACATTTGAGAGCATAAAATGCCGATTGTCCTTAATAACTCTCAACCTCATCAGAAAATAATTACTAAGGTAAGCGACAAACGGCCAGCCTGACATTATAATAAAATAATGCCTTGGCATGCCATTAAGTGTTATAAGAGCTACAAATGGCATTAATGCAAGTAAAATCACATTGAAAACAGACCCAAATTTTAAACAAAACTGATATATAGATTTTTTTTCGTCGTTCGGTCTTGTTTCAGAACAATACTGTAATACTGCATTATTAAGTCCGCAGCCAATAAAAACAGCTATATAGCCATATATATTATATGCTATCGCATAGTATCCATATGCCTCTTTTGAAAATGTCCTTACAATAAATACAGATGCTATAAATCCGATTAATTCGGTAAATACTGAACTTATAAACACGTCGCCCAAGCCGTGTTTTTTTAACTTTACTATTTGCTCTTTAATCGTGGCTACACTAATTCTCATGCTTTATTCCTGTTCTTTTCTTAATAACTATATATATGACCACCATTATGATAATGATAAATAGATTATTCTTTATCATGAGCGGTAAGTCATTACTTGTTATTAACGAGTATACGAAAAAACACATTCTATAGCGAATTATAGAATACTGTTTAGGAAGGACTCTGAGCGGCCTTTCAACAGCTTTAAGAATTGTGTCGTATATTAAACAATTTGCAAAAAGCCCTATTATATTTCCCTGAAACCACCCATATGTAATATAGTCTGCTGGTGTACCGCCAAAGCTAAGATTAGATGTAATATAATATTGGGAAACCTTTGTTGTTACAAGAGTATTAATGGGTATAAAACTCCACAAAAAACCCAACAATCGTTTTGGAATGACCTCAGAGAACCAGAACAAATAATCTAGTCCATAGTTATATCCATATTTTGAAATCATTTTGGGCAAAACAAGGAGATTAGAATGAGGATAAGCTAAATCGGTTACTGTCGAGAGTAAATTATCTGCCACACTATATTGTAGAGAATAAAACGCAGGTAAGCCTCTTGCAACATTGTTCATCATAACCTCAATAGAACTAGACAATAGAGCGATTGCCACAAATGCCAACACTACAATCCATATCACTTTTCTCCCATGCTCTTTCAAAAAAGCAAACATTATACACCCAAAGAAAAGCAGTAGAGGTCCTCTTCCTGCATTAAATAGAAGATAGGCTATTGAAAGTATCAAACTCAATATAGATAATAGACCGTGACGCTTGTGCTTTGGGCTCGATGCATAAAAGCAAAAGAAACTCGCTGTAACAAAAATAGACAGAGTCTTACATATAGATCCAACTGCGCTTAAATACTCCGCATTATCAACTCTATAGGTTCTAATAATATTCCCTAATGAAAGCATTCGTTGCAATCCACCTAGTTCTACTATTAATTCAAACAAGGCCAACCCGCCAATTGCAAGGAACACTATTCCTGTCTTAAATATGGCATTATCTAAATACTCATAGTCTCCATTTTGGGTGCCAAAAGAATCAAAATCTGTTTGTTTCGCATTGCGATTTAAAACCAGTCGAACTTTTTTTAAGCCTATCAATAGAATTGCCACAAACGCTGTTATAAGGAATGCCCTTAGCCTATCGCTATCGCTTGCATTTCCATATATAACTAGATAAGGATTTTTATACGCCTCCGCAACATATCGACCATCGTACAGTCCTAGAATTGCAGGAGTAAAAATATAGTATAGAATAAAAACCGCAAAAAATACAGTTTGTAGCAGGCTTCTATCTTTTTTTAGGTCATTAATCAAAACGAAGACCGTAACTATTAGTAATAGTATGTATAGTAATTCAATCATTAAATCACCTTAGCCATATTTGCAATGAAAAACCTTGGCACAACCTCTCGACCCGTATAACTAAAGTTATATGTGGTATACTCCCGGAAGATTGATGATATTATGGCAGTCAAGGACGACCTTACCATTTAACTTGTCCACATTTTCTTTAATTTCATTGTGCTTCACCATTATGACAACTAGGTCGCATTCGTCTAGGAATGTGTCTAGGCTATGGTATTGATTCTCGACGACATCCTTCTCTATAAAGGGGTCATAAACTTTCAGCCCAGGCGCGAGATGGCGCTCTTGGCTCTCCAGCAACTGGAGTGTAGGAGATTCACGCATATCATCCACATTTTCCTTATATGTGAGGCCATATAGACCGACACGCGAAATGTCCTTCAACCCATTTTCCTTCATGATCTCATAGATGCGATTGAGTACGAAATCCGGCATACCATCATTGGTTTTCATGGACTCATCGATAACTTTAGCCAAGGAAGGATAATCACCAACAAGGAACCAGGGATCGACGGAAATACAATGTCCACCTACGCCGGGACCAGGCTGCAGGATGTTAACACGAGGATGCATGTTGCAAATCCGGATTATCTCGTAGACATCCATATTATCGTGACGGCAAATTTTTGCCAGCTCGTTTGCGAAAGCAATATTAACTGCGCGGAAGGTATTCTCCACGACCTTAGTCATCTCAGCAGTCTTAATGTCCGTCACAACTATCTCTCCTTGGCAGAAGGAGGCATACAATTCCTTTACCTTCTCGCCAATAGCTTTGTCGTCTGCACCAATAGTGCGGTTGTTGTGCAGGAGCTCATATACCATGTTGCCGGGGATGATGCGTTCAGGAGCATGGACAAGGTTTAGATCATTGCCAATCTTAAATCCGTTCTCTTCAATAACGGGGCGAACGTATTTTTCGATAGTTCCTGGAGAAACAGTAGACTCGATGACCACCGTAGCACCCTTAGGGCAGACCTTCATGACGTCCTTCACTGCTGCAACTACATAGCAGGCATCGACCTTTTTGCTGAACTTATCATAAGGAGTCGGAACAGAAACAATGTAGGTATCTGTTACCTGATACTCCGTCGTGAACTTGATGCCAGCTTTTACTGCTGCATCGAACAGCTCATCTAATCCTTTTTCTTTAAACGTTGTGTGTCCAGCATTCAAGGTTGCGACAAGTTCCTTATTATAATCGGTACCTATAACTTCGACGCCGTGAGAGGCCATCATGAGAGCAGTAGGAAGTCCGATGTACCCAAGTCCAATTACGTTGATCATTTTATTGATTCTCCTTGTTTTACTTCTCTGATATTAGTGTTCTGGCAATGTTTTCAGCCCTGAAATCGCTTACCGGTACTCTTACCGGAACACCATTATTTAAATAGGAATTAACAGCCTTGATTATATCCTCTTTTTTGTTGTTAACGAAAGTGTAGTGATCGTATTTAGAAAAGAATCTTTCAATGTCGTCACCATATTCGCCATCCTTCAAAAAAAGAATATCCTTAATAGAAGACGCATCGTGGTATACTTTTCCGGGTATTTGATTGCCTTTTATATTCATTAGGCAAACAATTACATCAATTTCTCCCATGTATCGAGATAATTCATCGTGAGAAACTCTCTGTATAATTTTGATATTATCAGCAGGTGACAAATCCAGATCCGAATCGCCAATAATAAGAAAATCAGCTTCCTTTACCTCCAACGCGGCCTGATAAAAAGGAACCAGGTTTCTTGCCACTGAATTATAGCTACCAAAGTACCCCAAACACAGCCGGCCAGACGTTCTCGTTTTCTCATCTTCATATTCAAGGCTGGGAGTAGGTAGGAAAATCATTTTGCTTGCCTGTCCCTTGAATATCCGTTGCTGTTCTTCTTTTGTGAACGGAGACACGTAACATACTCTGTCGGCAGGTTTGAGCAATGACTGTTCCACTATTTTCCTGAACCACACCGGTTGTGCGGTTTTACTTATGGTATCGCTTGCAAGAGGATCGCCCCACTGTTGAATATAGCGTATACTCCTATTGTGTCTTTTGCAGTATTTACCAATCATATGTGCCGTCATTGGGTCCGAGAAACTGATCAAGATATCAAAGGCATCTTTTTTTATATCCTCACAGATCTTCTTTTTTTCAGGAAGATATAACAATGTCGCTCCAAATACATCCAGCTTTTTGAATACCCTGTATGCTATGACCTTAAGCACTGATTTGATGGATTTACGTTGTGCCGACAATGCTTCCTCAGCATATGAACCGCTTTTGATGACTCTCCCATATCTGAACACTTCACACCCATTGATAGTCTCTGCAGTACTGTAGTATTTGCTCTCTTTATCAGGATTGGGCATGTAGCACTTGACCGTATGTCCTAAAGATATTAAAGATTGAATAATCGCCCTACATCTTAGCATTGAGGATGTATTATATTCTGCGGGCAAAGAAAGAATAATCGCAATCCTACTCATGGTTGCTCCTTATTTATCTCTATCAGCTTATCAACATTTTCAAAGTAGCCATAATTGTGACTCAGCCATCTCAAATCCTTGTTCCACCATTTAAGCGCCATGAGTTCTTTTATCTGATGGGGCGAAAATCTGTATTTAATATGCTTGGCTGGAACGCCACCAACAATCGAATATGGCTCTACATCTCTTGTTACTACTGCCCCTGCGGCAATAACTGCACCGTCTCCTATCCTGCAAGGTCCGACTATAATCGCACCAAACCCTATGTACACATCATTTCCTACAATAATCGAGTACTTACTGCCTGGAATACATGGCTCCTCATCAAAAAGCTGTTTTTCAGTAAACGAGAAACCGCTTTGCTTTTTAGTGGAGTAAAAACAAGGGTGAGTCGATACAAAGCTTTGAGTAGGGTGCGTAAGTGTTAAAAACTGCACACTCTCCGCTATTGAGCAGAATCTTCCAATTTTTCCAATTACCACAGAATTTGCCCCAATGTATGACGCATATCCAAGCTCACCAGAAAAGTATGAATGATGAGACAACTTATTATATCCTTCAAATACAGAGTTTTTTGCTGCTTTTGCTCTATATTCAATTTTCAAATGAGAACTCCTTAGTTTATGGCTGATCATTATCAAAACATACAGCAGTTCTCTTAGAATGTATCTCATAGACAAACTCCATCTTATAATGCACCGAAGAAAACCTATTCAACCAAACTCTTTATATCATCCTGGTATCTATGATAATCGAAAAGCTCGTTATCTATTTTCCTTTTTTGTCCCAGTGACTTCAATAAAGCTAAATCTATTTTTGAAGTATCTTCTACTAGGATGCCATTGCTCTCATTAATATAGTCCGTAATATTACTGAAAACATTTGCGATTACCGGTGTCCCACAGCTTATGCTTTCGACCAGCTTTGTCGGAAATCCAGCTTTCACAACAATGTTATTTTCCCTCAGGATAATTGACCAATCTGCTTCTTTCACTATGCGAATAACATCCTGATGCGGGATGCGTCCCCAAAAGACAATTCCCTTCGGCAATTCTTTATTCCAAGAATACATACGAATAAACTGTTCTTCGGTAACTCCCACCACATTGAATACTACGCTTTCCATATTGCTACATTCGGAGACTGTTTCAACAATGACATCCAACTTTTCTTTCAATACACTTGGTGAACCTGCATAAACAAATGTTGTAACGTCCCTCTTCTTTTCAACGGGAACATTCCATTTCTCTTCTGTTATATCTACAGTGGGTGGTATTAATACGGTTGAAACATATGGTTTATAATAATCATAAAGGTACCTGCTGATCGCTATAACTGAATCAACATGTTTTTGAACATACCGCATCCTATATGCTGTATCCAATTCTTTTATTGTCCTATATATAATGCTGCCACCGACAGGTTTGGGCCATTCAGTCACATCTGCTACGCACTTTATCCTATTTGATTGACAATATTTCCTTATTCTGTTCAGCGCAACAGCCGGATAATTGTATGCAATAACAACACTCGGTTTTTCGTCTATTAGAATAGAAATGGCCTTCCGTGCTCCAAACAGATAATCCTTATCGCCTTCTCGTTTATACTCAAAAGTGCTGAATCCAAAGTATTCTGTGTTATGAGGTTCTCCGGAGTATTCTTTCAGAGCATTAACAAACCTTACCTTATAGCCAGAATCTCTTAGACTTTTAGCAATTCCAATAACTCGCTGAGCAGCCGCATTCTTATCCGGTAGTTCAAAGCCGCCGATATATAGTATTCTTTTCTTGTCTATCGGCTGTGTATCCATCACAAATTCTCCCTATACCACTCAATCGCAGCCTGAATACCACGGTCGAAGCTCCAATCGGGTTCGTAACCCAGAAGCTTTTTTGCCTTGCTAATGTCGGCATTACTGTGTTTGATATCGCCAGCACGATCAGGACCAAAGTTCGGCTCAACATCCACACCAAGAGCTTTTGTCAGGCCGTAGTAGATGTCAAGAAGATACTCTCTACCACCGTATGCGATGTTGAAAGCTTCACCAGCAGCCTCATGAGGTGCAGCAGCGGCTTTAAGATTCGCTTCAATAACATTCTCAATATATGTAAAGTCCCTGCTCTGGCGGCCGTCACCATTAATGGTCGGCACTTCTCCATGGAGCAGCTGACGGATAAACTTCGGAATAACAGCGGCGTAAGCGCCGTTCGGATCCTGACGGCGGCCGAAGACGTTAAAATAGCGCAGGCCGTAAGTATCAAGGCCATAGTGACGTGTGTACTGCTTTGCCCATTCTTCATCTGCTCTTTTGCTTACAGCATAAGGGGAAAGAAGATTCCCCTCCCGACCTTCCTTTTTAGGAAGATTCGGCTCGTCTCCGTAGACAGAAGATGAAGACGCATATACAAACTTCTTCACGCCGCTCTGGCGTGCCGCTTCCATCATGTTCAGTGTGCCCATGATATTGTTTGCGCAGTAGAACAGCGGCATCTCAATAGAGCGAGGCACAGATCCCCAAGCAGCCTGGTTCAGAACGTAGTCAACGCCCTCACAAGCATTCATGCAGGTAGCGAGGTCTTTGATATCACCCTTGATGAATGTGTAGTTAGGATTGTCCATGAGCATATCAACGTTAGCCTGCTTGCCAGTACTAAGATCATCCAGGCAGCGCACCTTATATCCCATCTTCAGAATAGCTTCGCAAAGGTTCGAACCAATAAATCCTGCGCCACCCGTAACCAAGAACGTACTATTTTCAGGAAAATTCACATTTTGATAGCCCATTATTTCTTCCTCCATTTATTTCAACAAAAGCATCCTCCTCGTGCAAATAAATGCACAGAGATAATAGCCATGAGAATTACAGTCTCCAATAGCTGTAACCGGCTGCTTCGTACTCCTTGCGATTCAGAAGTCCTTTAAGATCAAGGAGAACCTTCTTTCCTTCGCCATAGAACTTGTCCATCTCAGCCATTGTGAAATTACTGAATTCAGTGTGAGCGACGGCAAGTATGACTGCATCCATACCCTTGATCGTGCTCATGTCCACAAACTCAACATCATAGAGCATCTTTGCCTCGGCAGCATCCGCTTCAGGATCTGCAATCACGGGCGAGATCCCATATTCTTTCAATTCATTCACGATGTCAATAATTTTTGTATTTCTGGTATCCGGGCAGTTCTCCTTAAAGGTGAAGCCCAGGATAGCGACCTTAGCGCCTTTAACCGCTTTATCGGCAGCAATCAGATTCTTCACGCAGTTCTCTGCGCAGTACTTGCCCATATCATCATTGATCCGGCGACCGGACAGGATGATCTGGCTGTGATAACCAAGCATTTCAGCTTTGTATGTGAGGTAATAGGGATCAACGCCGATGCAGTGACCGCCTACAAGTCCGGGATAGAATTTAAGGAAATTCCATTTAGTACCCGCGGCTTCAAGGACAGATTTAGTATCAATACCCATTTTATTGAAAATAATCGACAATTCGTTCATGAACGCAATGTTGATATCACGCTGACTGTTCTCGATAACCTTTGCTGCTTCAGCCACCTTAATACTCTCAGCACGATGGACACCGGCATCTACAACCAATTCATAGACTTTCGCCACACAATCCAATGTCTCTTCATCCATACCGGAAACGATTTTTTTGATGGTTTCAAGACGATGTACCTTATCACCGGGGTTGATACGCTCAGGGCTATAGCCAATCTTGAAATCTACGCCGCACTTTAGGCCTGATTCTTTTTCGAGAATCGGTACACACACATCCTCGGTAACACCGGGATAAACGGTAGACTCAAAAACTACGATGGATCCTTTTGTCAGATTCCGACCAAGGATAGTGCTGGCACCTTCCACCGGACTCAAATCCGGTGTGTGGTCATTATTAACAGGAGTTGGAACTGCTACTATATGGAATTTCGCTTCACGAAGTCTTGTTTCATCTGCGGTAAATTCGACCGTTGTCTTCGAGATAGCTTCATCACCAACCTCATGTGTCGGATCTATCCCGTTTTTGTAGAGCTCGATTTTCTTTGCGTTGAGATCAAAGCCGATCACATCAATCTTTCTTGCAAATGCCACTGCTATAGGCATACCTACGTAGCCAAGGCCTACAAGTGAAAGTTTTTCCTTTTTACTTACAAGCTGTTCGTAAAGATTCATAAACACATATCCTTTTTCCTTTATCTTCTAGCAATAGACCGTATCTCTTGCTCGTATGCTGCAATAACAAGTTTCCGATCATATTCTTTTTCCATTTTAGCTCTGGCTGCTAATCCCATCTTTTTTCTGTCTTCATCAGAAATAGAAAGAAACCTTATAATGGCATCAACAAGACTTTCTACACTATGTGCCTCACAACCAAATCCCGTAACGCCTTCGTCAAAAGTTTCAATACAACCGGGAACTCGTGTGGTAATTACAGGTCTTCCCGTTGCAGAGGCTTCCAACAGAACATTTGCAGTCCCCTCATGATATGATGGTAAAACAACACAATTAGTATCTTTATAAAAATCATGCATTTCAGATTGTAATCCATGATAAATTACAATTCCATCGTCCTGGTATTCTTTCAGAATTTGATCATAATTCTCATCGCTCCAACCAATAATATCAAATTGCGTATTTGGATACTGCGATTTTACAATCTTGGCAGATTCCAACAATTCGTTAATCCCTTTGTCTCTCATTATCCTTCCGACAAACAAAAATTTAATAATAGTTTTGTCAGGTGGATATTGCTCATAACTGTTTGCTTCTAAATTCACACCGGATCCGGGAATTAAAACCGATTTCCCTTTTACCATGTTGTGATCAACAAACAAGGATTGATTGCTTTTATTCTGAAAAAAAACACAATTACACTTTTTCAAACCTAATTTGTACAATGCTTTTGTAATAAAGCTTAATAAACCGCCATTTTCAATAGACGTGCCTAAACCCGTGACATTTGAAATATACGGGATTTTCAACATTTGGCATGCTATTCCACCATACACGTTAGGTTTTATGGTATAAGTCAGCACTACATCAGGCAGTAATTCTTTTAACAGTTTGTAGTACCTCAAGATCTGATTTATGTCCGCAAAAGGATTCATTCCTCTTCTGTTAAAATTGAATTCAATAAATGTACATCCCAGTTTAGTGAGTTGAGGTATATACTCTCCGTTAGGTAAAACAATTATAACCTCGTTATCTTTGCAAAAATGTTCCACTATCTCTTTTCTGAATTTATAAAGTCCAATGTCGGCGTTTGCAAGAAATACAATACGCATTACAATAATCCCTCAAAACTGATTAATTATCGCAGGCACTCCTACATACGTGCCCGCTTCGTATATATTCTTAATCACAACAGCTCCCGCACCTATCATGCATCCGCTGCAGATATTCACATTATTGCTGACTGTTGCGCCTGCTCCCAACCATGTTGATTCGCCGATATTTACGGTACCGCAAACATGAGCACCAACCGAAATGTGAACATAATCATTAATAACACAATCGTGATCCACAGAGCTGCAGGTATTTATAATGCAGCCTTTTCCTACTGTGGTCCCGGAATTGACAACCGCACCTGCCATTACAACAGTGCCTGTTCCAAAACTGGTATCTTCGGCAATAACGGCTTTTGGATGAATTAAAGTCGGGAAAACTCTATCACAATATTTATTCATTAAAGCCTCTCGTATCTTTGCATTTCCGATTCCGACAAAAACATCACCGTCTAATTTCGGAAGGTCATTTGTTTTGCCGATCACAGGATACTTGCCGCAAGAAGTGATGTTTTCATTGTCATCTAAAAACACAATGTCAGCAAAACCCATTAACATAGCGATATCGGCAACAACCTTGCCATGACCGGAAGCGCCGATAATTATCAATTTTTTATTTACCCCCGGCATTAGCGGTAACCTCGCTTCCCATAAACTCCGTCATAGTAACAGAGTCATCCGAGTTAATGCCTTCCTTTTTTATAACAGTCTTTACTGTAAGAAAAATAATCTTCCAATCTTCCAGAAAAGATACGTGATCTACGTAGTATACATCTTCCTCGAACTTGTCTTCCCATGAAAGAGTATTTCTTCCTTTGATCTGAGCAAGGCCTGTAAACCCGGGTCTAACTTCGTGTCTTCTCGCCTGATGTTCGTTGTATCTTGATAAGTACTGTACCAAAAGAGGCCTCGGTCCGACAACGGACATATCGCCCTTCAGAATATTCAGAAGCTCGGGCAGCTCGTCAAGACTTGTTGCTCTGAGCTTTCTTCCGAACGGAGTTAATCTTTCTGCATCTTCGTTCGGATCAATAATACCGTTTTGAGAAGGGATCATCGATCTGAACTTGTACAGTTTGAATATCTTTCCGTCCTTGCCGGGACGCTCCTGTGTAAAAATGACAGGTGATCCAAGATTTACTTTCACTAAAACTGCAACCACAAGAAGCACAGGAGATAAAACAATTATCGCAAGCAAAGCGCATATAAAATCCTGCGGACGTTTTATGTACTTTTCATAAGGACCGTAGGCTTTATGTTCTGTCATGTGCTTCCCTCTTTATCTAAAACATCTGTGGATTATCTCAATTACTCTGTCCTGCTCTTCAACAGTCATCTTATTATCGCTCGGCAGACAAACGCCGCGTCTGTAAATATCAGCGCCGACGTCGACAAGTCCGGTTTCCTCGATATACGCATTACTGCGCCCTCTTCCGTTGCCCTTTGTCGTGATGAACGGGTTCATACGATAGATCGGCTGTAAATGCATGGGCTTCCAGATCGGTCTGCCTTCTATATTAAAGGATTTCAATGCGTCAAGGATCTCGGTCGGGCAGGTTTTGCCTTCTTCTGTTATGTAGATCGCGTGCTTTTCCCCGCGCATCGTGATACTCATATAATCATCATCTATCAGCATACAGCTCAGCCAGTAATTCGGCACGGAATTATCAAGATCGATCGGATTCATTGAAACAGGCAGATCCTTCAAACCTTCTGCATAGCGTTCAAAGATAGCCTTCTTCTGAGCGATGTGTTCTTCCACATACGGGAGCTGTCCGCGGACTACGCCTGCGATGATATTGCTCATACGATAGTTGTAACCGAGCTCCTCGTGCTGGTACCAGAGCGCATCTTCCCTGGCCTGTGTGCTCCATTTTCTTATCTTATTGGCATCATCAACATCATCACAAAGAAGCATTCCGCCCGATGAGCCTGTAATAATCTTGTTTCCGTTAAAAGAGATCACGCTGTAATCTCCGAAGCAGCCCGTCTGAACACCCTTATAAGAAGCGCCGAATGATTCGGCTGCGTCTTCTATTATCAAAGCTCCGTGCTTTTTTGCAATGGCTCTGATCTCATCGATTTTTGCGGGTGTGCCGTACAGATGAGCATATACGATCAGCTTAACATCGGGATATTGTTCGAACGCCTTCTCCAGAGCGACCGGATCCATATTCCAGGTATCGTACTCGGTATCTATGAAAATAGCTTCTCCGCCCTCGTATGCGACAGGATTAACAGTAGCGTCAAACGTCATATCGGAGCAGAACACCTTCCTGCCTTCCAGAACGCCGTGTCCGACTCGCTGGATCCCGTAAATTTTCTCACCCGCAAGCTTTATTGCAAGATGAAGCGCAGCCGTACCCGATGAGAGTGCGACTGCTTGTCTTCCGCCTATTTTTTCGGATACAAGCTCTTCCGTAACGTTGATATTCTCGCCGATCGTCGATACCCAATTGGTATGGATAGCATAATCGACCCATTTCTGCTCATCTCCGTGCATTGTAGGCGTTGAAAGCCATACACGGTTTTCGAAGCGCTCTATTCCCCTGAACCTTGGATCTGTCGATAAATCCTTGAAAAACATTTGATCATTTCTCCTCAGAACCGCGTGATGTGCGGTTTTTATATCAATAACCTCTGACTATCTCGCCCGCTTCTAAAGCTCTGCCCGACTCAACTATGCTGCCGTGCTCGCATACAGCACCCGCATTGATATGCGCATAGTCCTCTATGACGACATCGTGATCCACGACGGCGCCTACGCTCAGGATACAGCCCTTGCCGATCACGCTGCGGGTATTAACTGCTGCGTTCGGTGCTACGATCGAACCGACGCCGATCTTTGCGCTCTTGCTGATATAAGCTGACGGGTGGATCAGAGTTGCGATCTTAACGCCGTTTTGCTCCAGTCTGCTCATGAGATGCCTTCTAAACTCATTGCTGCCGATTCCTACGAAGTAACAGTCGTATTCGTCCATCCACAGATCAAGCCCCTCGATCGAACCGATAACGCCCTCCCCGGGGGTATCGTCGAGAAAATCTATCTTATCGTAGCCGCAAGCCTGCGCGACCTCTGCGGCTGCGTGTCCGTGTCCTCCGGCACCTATTATCAATAATGTCATTCAGGTCACATCCTATAGTAATTCATAGCGACAGGCAGAACAAAAACAGCCGCACATGAGAAGTGCGGCTTTGAAACGGATATCTGCGTTATTCATCACCGTAAAAGGACAAAGACACACGCAGGATCGTCTTTCAACGATTACAAGTCAAGCAGACCAAGCAACACATTTCCCCTCAAAAATATGCGTTATTCTGTTTTCGGAAACACGCACTTTCCGCGCTTCCTGTACAAATCCCACGCCCGAGGCTTCCCTTTACCGCAGGCGCTCAGCAAAAACAGGCAACCACACTTAGGTATGATTGCCGGAGACAGTGATCTAATCGGAGCTTTTACTACGGCAACGGAGTCTCTCCGATATCTTTAAGGCTGCCCGGATCAACGGGAGTTTCATCGGTATCCTGCACGAAGTAATATATGGAAGTATATACTACATCCGATCTGTCAATATTAATGACTTCACAAACTGCCACCGAATATTCAGCCTTCATAAAAATCACCCATACCCCAAATTTTGCGGTCACAAATTATTATACATCATTTTATCGGATTTGTAAAGGAGTTACACGTAATATTTTTGAGTTGCTTGCCTTTTTTGTTATTTAAACAAATAAATTATTCTTCCGAGATAATTTTATTAATAATATTTACTATTATATATATTGATATTATAAATATAGTTGCGCCGAGAACAGTTAATACAAGCTGCGAAATGATCGCAGCGGGGCTCAGGTTAGAGAGATCGAACACACCGATAAACGCCTTGGATATGCCGTCTATATACATTTTTGCTGCCTCGCGGATGAATGCGGACAGAAGCCCCGCTGTCAGAAGAAGGATCGCTCCCTTCGTCAATTTGTTCATCTTGCTTTTTATCACGATCGGCACGGCAAATATAATCACAGCAAATATCAGTATCACAAAAAGGAAAAGCGTACCCTCGGAAAGTCCTGAATTCTCCCTTTGCGGAAGGGTGCAAACCGTTATTGTCAGGAAAAGCCAGACGATATCCCAGGTAAGAACAGAGAGAGCCTTCTTCTCGCTGAATATCTTCGGCATACCGTCGGCTTTCAGAACGAATGGCATAAACGGCACGGAGAGCCCGAAGACAGTAGGGACTGCAGCGCTTGCAAACGAAAAGCCCGAGTACAGCGAAGCAAAAAATTCTATCATAATTATTGAAGCCGCCGACGCAAGGAGAAGTCTTGCAAAACGCTCTTTTCTTGACATAAGCGGCACGACCGTCAGCGATGCGGCGAGAAGCATCGAGGAAATCACGATCGGCAGCACCAGAAAGTTCATAGACGCATTGGAAGCAGCCATTATCACAGCTACAAGCAGCACGGGAACAGAGAGGATCACAGCGATCACTGCGCCTGCTCCCCAGGTTTTGGATCTCTCCTTTTTTACATAACGGCCGATAACGCTCTCGGTTTCCTTTTCTACGATCGAGTCAATGTTCGTGTTGCGGATATTCTGTTCAAGCTCGCGGCAATCGGCGCAGACCGACAGATGCTCCCGCACAAGCTCGCTGCTCGGCTCACTGCACACCTGATCCACATAAAGCGGCAGCAGGTCTCGTACTATCTCACATAAATTACTTTTCATTATTATCCCCCATTCTTTCCTGTATCTTCAGTCTTGCGCGATGGTATGTCACACGCGCCCAGTTTTCTGTTTTTCCGAAGATCCTGCCGATATCTCGAAACGACAGTTCTCCGAAGATGCGAAGCTGAAACACTTCCTTGTACGGCTCCTCAAGCTCATGCAGGACAAGATGGATCCTTAACGTATCCTCATGATCTTCGAGCGCAGACGTCAGGTCGTGCTTCGATCCTTCTTCCGCTTTTTGTTCTGCGAATCGTGACTCGCGTTTGAGCTCATCCATCGCCAGATTTTTCGCAATTGCGCAAAGCCATGTGTATTCGCCCGAGCCGCCGCGGAATTTCTCCTTGCCCGACAGCGCCTTGAAAAATGTCTGCTGAGTTATCTCCTCTGCGGCAGACGCATTTTTGACGATCGTCATAACATACGAATATACCTTCATGTAGTACGTGTTGTACAGCTTTTCGAGATCCGTGCGGCTCACCTCCTTCAACGGCTTTCATAGGTTAGACTGAGAAATCTCTGTTTCGTTACAGAAATTCGGAAATTTTTTTAAAAAAGTCAAAGCTCCGCATAATCGGGGAGCTTTGTCGGGATAATCATACTGTTTTCAGCGTTGGGCGCAGAGCTTTGAATTTTTCTTTATATTCATCGGAAATACGGTAGGAATCGAGTATCTTCTGCACCGCCTTGCCTGTTATAGAATACTTCAAAGTACAATCGTTTTTCAGATAATCGTAAATATCCTCGGGAAAGAATATCGCAAGCTCCGCTATGAGCCACGCCTCGGCCATCTGAACGTAATACTCATCATCGTCGTGAAGCAGGGATATTATGCGGGGAAGGTTTTCACCCGAGCGGCACAGCTTCGAGATAAACATAACGTAGCCCCAGCGGCGAATGAAAGTATCTTCATCATAAACGCATTTTTCGGCGCAGGCAAAAGCTGTGTCGAAGTCAACATCAGACACAAACTTGATAAGCTGATCGGTATGCCACCAGTCACTGAAAAACATATTATCCGTTATAAAGCGCAGCCGTTGTCCGGGGTTTTTGAGCTGCTTGAGAGAAACATAGTAATAGATGCGGTGGAACTGCTGTTCGGTGAGAATATGACCGCGAAGGTCTGATACATCTGCTCCCTCTTTTACGTAACGGCGTATAAGACCGTCAACATCTTTTGTCTTATAGTTTTTCGCCAGCGAATCAAGATCCGCCTGAACCTCTTGTCTTGTCAGCTTTCTGATCGTGTTCACCCCATTTACTGTTTCATATAATGTCGATCTGGCAGGAACGCATTGTATTGAGCGCGTCCTCGTGGAGACTCTTGGTCACACCTGCGCAGCATGATGCGTCTACTGCGATCCGCTGCTCGGGATAATTCGCTTTGAGTATCAATGCATTCGATACAACGCAGATATCGGTACATAGACCTATCAGCGTTATGACGAACTCCTCATCTGCGCACGTCTCTTTTATAAGACGGGGAAGCTCTGTCGAACCGAAGGTCAGCTTCTCAACGGGAGTATACTTCTTTCCTTCGAGAGCGGCTGCGACCTTGCTGTCGAGCTGCCAGCCCGAAGTACCCTTGACGCAGTGGACGACGGGCAGTTTCTTGCCCTCCGAGGTCTCCAAATAGTTTTCGAAGTGGGTGTCAAAGGTGACAAATATCTCTCCGCTGTGCGATCTGATCTTTTCACAGACATTATCAACTATCATTACGGCTTCCTCGGTTCCGAGAGCGCCGTCTACAAAATCCTTCTGCATATCAACTACTACAAGTATATCCTTCATATTAAAACTCTCCGTTTTTATAAAATGTGTTTTGATAATTATACCACGGCTTGGCGCACACATCAACATTATCGTATAATAAAGGCGCTCCGACAATGCGGAACGCCCCGTTATTATATTTATCAGTCGATCTTCGGGAGCTGATCGATGCTCTTTTTGAGTTCCTCGTCGGTCGGGATGTAGTCCATCATCACGCCGTCGTTGTACTTCTGATATGCGACCATATCGAAGTAGCCTGTACCCGTAAGACCGAAGAGGATCGTCTTCTCCTCGCCCGTCTCCTTGCACTTGAGCGCTTCGTCGATAGCGACCTTGATAGCGTGGCTGCTCTCGGGCGCGGGAAGGATACCCTCAATGCGCGCAAACTTCTGAGCAGCCTCGAAGACGGAAGTCTGCTCGACCGCAACTGCTCTCATATAACCGTCGTGATAGAGCTGAGAAAGCGTGGAGCTCATACCGTGGAATCTCAGACCGCCCGCATGGTTAGCCGACGGGATAAAGCCGCTGCCGAGAGTGTACATCTTTGCGAGCGGGCATACCATTCCCGTATCGCAGAAGTCGTATGCAAACTTACCTCTTGTGAAGCTCGGGCAGGAAGCAGGCTCGACTGCGATAAAGTCGTAATCCTTCTCACCTCTGAGCTTCTCGCCCATAAACGGCGAGATAAGACCGCCGAGGTTCGATCCGCCGCCTGCGCAGCCGATGATGATGTCGGGAGTAATGCCGTATTTATCCATAGCCGTCTTAGTCTCAAGCCCGATCACCGACTGATGGAGAAGCACCTGATTGAGCACGCTGCCGAGAACGTAACGGTAGCCCTCTGTGTGAGTAGCGACCTCTACTGCTTCGGAAATAGCGCATCCGAGGCTTCCCGTTGTCCCGGGGTATCTCTCGAGGATCTGACGGCCTACATTTGTCGTTGTGGACGGCGAAGGAGTTACGGAAGCTCCGTAGGTTCTCATAACCTCGCGGCGGAAAGGCTTCTGCTCGTAAGATACCTTAACCATAAATACCTTGCAGTCAAGATCGAAGTAAGAGCAAGCCATGGAAAGCGCCGTGCCCCACTGACCTGCGCCTGTCTCGGTGGTAACACCCTTGAGTCCCTGCTTCTTGGCGTAATATGCCTGAGCGATAGCGGAATTGAGCTTGTGGCTGCCCGAGGTGTTGTTGCCCTCGAATTTATAGTAGATCTTGGCGGGAGTCTGGAGCTTTTCTTCAAGACAGTATGCGCGAACGAGCGGCGCGGGACGGTACATCTTGTAGAAGCTCTGGATCTCCTCGGGAATGTCGATATATGCGTTTGTTTCGTCAAGCTCCTGCTTTACGAGTTCGTCGCAGAACACGGGACGAAGATCGTCAAAGGTCATAGGCTCGTGCGTTGCGGGGTTGAGCAGCGGCGCGGGCTTGTTCTTCATATCAGCGCGGACGTTGTACCACTGCTTCGGTATCTCGTCCTCTTTTAAATATATTTTGTATGGGATCTTCTTATCTGCCATGAAAATAACCTCCGTTTTGAGCAGAGCGGATAACCCTGCCAAATTTCTGTGGCTTCACTACCACAATTTATTATTATATCCACATTGGTAAAAAGTGTCAATATATTCTTAGCAACTTTGTATGTTTGTACAATTTAAAGTGCTAAATTTTGGTTAATCGGCGTCTCGCAGATCATAAGCCCCTTCTTTTAACAGAATACAAAATAACGGTTGGCACACCGGATCTTGTGTACCAACCGTTTTGAGTATCATATCAGGCTACCTTCTTTTCGAAGTTTCCGTCGATGCGTGTGACAGGCGTTTCTACCATAAATGCGTCCTCATCGTAAGTCTTGATGATGCGGCGAAGCTTGTTTACTTCAAACTTGCTGACAAATATTATGAATATCTTGACATTCTCTCCCGTAAAGAGTCCGCTTGCGTCGATCTCTGTCATACCGCGGTTGAGCTTGCCCATGACATCGACCTCCATATCCTTTGTATCCTTGAGCTTAGTAATTACCATGACCTGGCTTGCGATGTTCTGAGTATGGATACGATCAACGGCTATCGAGTTGAACACGGAGTAGATCAGCGAGTAGATGACCGTTGCGGGATCAAACAGGAACAGCATTATCGAATAGAGAACAATATTTGTTACAAGTCCGATATTTCCTACGCTGACCTTGCGTTTTTTTGCGATAAGCAGCATACCAATTATGTTCATACCGCCGTCACAAGCGCCTCCCCAGAGTATAAGACCCGAACCTGTGCCGCAGATAAGACCTGCGATGATCGCATTGGTGATCCTGTCGTCCAGAACGGGCGCAGAGGGTATCGGAATGACGGACAGCAGCACAGTGATTGACGTTACGGCGAAGAGCGTTTTTACGGTAAAGCGGCGGCGCATCGTCCTGATCGCAATGACAATTGCAGGAACGTTCATCAGGTAATAGATAACGCCCGAGACGTTGAACCCGTCGAACGTAATGCCCGCGCGTCGCAGAAACTCCTGGATAAGCTGTGCAAAGCCCATCATACCGCCCGAATAGAGATCGAGCGGACGCAGAAAGAGATTTAATCCGAAGGAATATACAAGAGCGCCGGCAAGTATGACGGGGAATGTGTATATCTCCTTGCGTACCGCCTTGCGCCCCGTGTCGTTTTCCTTGATCTTTTCCTCCTCCGTAATTACAAGCTCCCGCACGGTCTTGTTCTCTGCTTGCGCATTTTTCATCTTCGCATTTGATCTTGTTTTCTTCTTACCCATACTTCACACTTCCTTCCGCCGACTTGATATAGTCATATTATAATGCATTTTTTACACTATTACAATATCTTTCCCAAAATATCTGTATATTATTTAAGAAAAAACGACTCCCTCACCGATAAGATGAGAGAGCCGCGTATTTTTATCTATTCAGCTTTTAAAGGAATTACTCCTCAACTGTGCAGTACATGAAGTACTTGTAGCCAAGCGGGTTGGAGAAGAAGCCCTTAACCTTGGAGCTGAGCATATACTGATCTGTGTAGTAGTAGAGAGGAGTGATGCAGCCTGTCTCCATGAGCATATCCTCTGCAACGTGCATCATACCGTAACGGTTCTTCTGATCTGTGCAGCTCTTGATCTCAGAGATAAGAACATCATAAGTCTCAGCCCATGTACCGTTCTCAACCTTGATGTCGCTGCCGAAAGGAGTGAGGTCAAGGTCGTATGCAGCAACGGAAACGTGGTCGCCCTTACCGTACTGAACATCGTTGTTGCCCGAAGCAGTTGTCCACATATCGAGGAAGCAGATCGGATCGTTGTAGTCAGCGAGCCAGCCATTTCTTGCGATAGTAAAGTCGCCCTGCTTACGTGTGTTAAGGAATGTAGCCCACTCCTGGTTCTCAAGGTTCATTGTGATGCCAACGCCTGCAAGCGCGCTCTGGAGATACTCGCCGATAGCCTTGTGAGCGTCGGAAGTATTGTAGAGGTATGTCATTGTCGGGAAGTTTGTGAACTTCTTGGTAGTCTCGTCAAAATCATAGTACTTCTTGAGAGTCTCAATAGCGGAATCGTAGTTAGCCTGGAGAGCGTCGGAGGAAGGATCGAAGTAACCGTCATAATCCTTGGAAACGCCTGTATTCTTGTAGAACTCGGAGCCGTCTGCGTCTGTAAGACCCATAGCAACGAAGGAGGAAGCGGGGAGCTGACCGCCCTGTGCGATCTCGTCAACGATATAGTTTCTGTCGAAGAGGAGCGATACAGCGTTTCTGATCTCAGCCTCTGCCTTTGCCTTCTCTGCGCCCTCGAGCGTAGAATCAGCGGGGAGTATCGACTCGTTGATGTTCCAGCATACATAGTATGTGCCGATCTGACCTACGTTGAAGAACTCATCGGGATAATCCTTCTTGAGGTTGGCGATCTCGTTTGTCGGAACGTCGTCGATGAGGAGCCAGTCGCCGTTCTTGAAGTTGGAGAGCATATTGTTCGCATCATCGGAGAGATAGCAGTTAAGAGTCTTCATTGTGACCTTATCTGCATCGGGATAGTTATCATTCTTCTCAAGAACGATAAGGCTGTTGTGATCCCAGGACTTGAGTGTGTAGGGACCGTTGCAGACATAAGTCGAAGGATCTGTTGCCCAGGACTCGTTTGCGACAACATCCTCACGAACAGGGAAGTATGTCGGGAATGCGAGAAGCTCGTTCCAGTAGGAGATGTTGTTGGCGAGAGTTACCTCGATCGTCTTGTCGTCTAATGCCTTTACGTTGAGCTTTGCGTCGGGGTTAACGTATGTAGCTTCGTCGTCTGTAGCTGTCTCCCAGATATCAGCGTAGCCGTCTACTACCTCGAACATATAGCCGTAGTCAGCAGCAAGCTCCGTGGAAGCTGCGCGCTGCCATGCGAATACATAGTCGTTTGCAGTTACATCCTTGCCGTCGGACCACTTGAGTCCGTCACGAAGTGTGTATGTGTAAGTAACGGTGCCGTCCTCGTTCTCTACGCCGTCAACAAGCTCCTTTGCTGCGTCTGCAACGATAACGAGCTTACCCGAGTCGTCCTGCTCCCACTTTGCAAGACCCGAGAAAAGGTGTGCAAGAAGTGTTGCGCCGTCAACTGAGGAGTTGAGCGCGGGGTCGATCGTATCAGGCTCACTTGCAAGACATACGGAGAGCGTATCCTTGCTGTTGACCGCTGCGGGTGTGTCGCCCGTGCCCGTTGTACCTGTGCTGTTGTTGCCGCCTGCATTCTTCTCACAGGCTGCAAGCGAAAGAATCATTGCAGCAGCAAGAACAGCAGACAGAGTTCTTTTGAGTTTCATTTCTGGTCAATCCTTTCTGATTTTTAAAGAATGTATTATATGAAGCATCTGCGTCATATCATGAATTGATCTCTGCCGTTCTGTGGCAGGCTACAAAGTGACCCGATGCGACCTCTTTGAATTCCGGCATCGACTCTGCGCACTTATCTGTAGCATACTTGCATCTTGTGCGGAACGGACAGCCTGACGGAGCGTTGAGAGGACTCGGGATATCTCCCGTCAGAACGATACGCTGATTTGCCCTCGCCGTCTTCGGATCGGGAACGGGAACTGCCGACAGCAGCGACTTCGAATACGGGTGAAGCGGTCTGTCATAGATCTCGGCTGCGGGCGCAAGCTCGACCATTTTACCGAGATACATAACAGCGATCCTGTCGGAGATGTGACGTACAACAAGAAGATCGTGCGCCACAAAGAGATAAGTAAGACCGAGCTTTTCCTGAAGCTCGTCAAACATATTGATGACCTGCGCCTGAATCGAAACATCGAGCGCAGATACCGGCTCGTCGCAGACGATGAAGTCGGGATTTACCGCAAGGGAACGCGCGATACCGATTCTCTGGCGCTGACCGCCCGAAAACTCGTGAGCATAGCGCGCCGCGTGTTCGGAATTAAGTCCTACATAGCTCATAAGCTCGAGGATCCTGTCCTGACGCTCCTGCTTTGAGGAGTAGAGCTTGTGAACATCGAGCGGCTCTCCGATGATGTCGGAGACAGTCATACGGGGATTGAGCGACGAATAAGGATCCTGGAATACCATTGTGGCTTTCTTTCGGAACTCCTTGATGTCGGAGCGTGACTTTATCAGCTTGCCGTCATAGCGGATCTCGCCCGCTGTGGGCTTATACAGATGCAGCAGCGTTCTGCCGACAGTCGTTTTGCCGCAGCCCGACTCGCCTACAAGACCGAGCGTTTCGCCCTTCCTGATGGAGAAGGAAACGCCGTCAACGGCTTTCAGCGGCTTGGAGCGGAAAAGTCCCGTATTGATATAGAAATACTCTTTGAGGTCCTTGACCTCGATCAGCGGTTTGTCTTCACCGACTTTTTTCTCGATATCAGCCAACTTTTCCACCGCCCTTCTTCTTGTTTTTGCCCTTTTTCTTCTTGCTGTTCATATTGTTATCGGCAGGCTTGCTGTCCTGCTTTTTATCGGCAGATTTGTCTTTATTTTCTTCTGCCGCCTTTTTAGCTTTGTTTTTGTCTCCGTCCGAGGAGATATCATCGAGATCGATCTCGCCCTTCTGAACGCCGTGTTTGACATTCATCCAACATGCTGCGGCGTGATCGGAATTTATCGGCATACGCTCCGCTTTATGATTGATGCAGATCTTCATCGCAAACTCACAGCGCGGCGCAAACGGACAGCCCTGCGGCATATTGAGAAGGTCGATAGGAGTTCCCGAAATCGGCTGGAGCTTTCTGCCCGCCGTGTCGGTCGTGGGGATCGAGCGGAGAAGTCCCTTTGTATACTCGTGACAGGGATTGTAGAATATCTCGTCCGCTGTTCCCTGCTCGCATATAGAGCCTGCGTACATAACAATGACTTCATCGCAGATCTGAGCTACTACGCCGAGATCGTGCGTTATCATTATGATAGCCATTCCGAGTTCCTTCTGCAGAGATCCCATAAGCTCGAGTATCTGCGCCTGGATAGTTACATCAAGCGCCGTTGTCGGCTCGTCGGCGATCAGGATATCAGGCTCGCACGCAAGCGCCATGGCGATCATGACACGCTGACGCATACCGCCCGAAAATTCGTAGGGATACTGCTTCATACGGCGCTCGGGCTCGTTTACGTTTACAAGTCGGAGCATCTCGACCGCACGCTCGTAAGCCTGCTTGCGGTCACGGTTAGTATGAAGGAGGATAGCCTCCATAAGCTGTTTTCCGATAGTATATGTCGGGTTGAGGGAAGTCATCGGATCCTGGAAGATGATCGAGATCTTGTTGCCTCTGATCGTTTTCATGACCTTCTCGCCCGCTCCGACAAGCTCCGTACCGTCAAATTTGATCGAGCCGCCGACGATCTTTCCCGTACCGGCAAGTATCTGCATGATCGAGTAAGCCGTTACGGACTTTCCCGAACCCGACTCGCCTACGATACCGAGCACCTTGCCGCGATCGAGCGTAAACGATACATCGTTGACTGCCTTGACCTCTCCCGCATCGGTGAAGAAGGAGGTCCTGAGATTATTAACTTCAAGTAAAGCCATTTCTTGTGCGTCCTCCTTTTAACCGTTTAATTTCGGATCGAATGCATCGCGCAGACCGTCGCCGAAAAGGTTGAGGCTGAGCACGATAAGCGAGATAACTACCGCAGGGATAACGAGGCGGTACGTGTAACTCGTAATACCGTTGAGCGCGTCCGATGCAAGCGAGCCGAGCGACGGCATAGGCGCATTGACGCCGAGACCGAGGAACGACAGGTAGCTCTCGGTGAAGATAGCCGAGGGGATCTGAAGCGCAGCAGAGATGATAACAACGCTGATGCAGTTCGGGATCAGGTGCTTTCTGATGATCCAGCCGCCCTTTGCGCCCGTTGCCTGAGCGGAGAGAACATACTCCTGCTCACGCAGAGAGAGGATCTGACCTCTGATAAGACGTGACATACTTACCCAGTAGAGCAGCGCGAACACGATAAACAGACTGATGATGTTCGCGCCGATGGACTGGAGCACCGTGCCTTCTATGACCGGGGTAAGCGTCAGCTTCAACACCGTTGAAAGCAGTATGACCATGAGCATATCGGGCAGCGAATATATGATATCTACGATACGCATGATTATCAGGTCGACCTTGCCGCCGAAGTAGCCCGAGATCGAACCTACGATCGTTCCGATAACAAGAACGATGATGCTTGCGAAGAAGCCTACCGCAAGAGAGACTCTTGTGCCGTAGACTACTCTGATAAAGTAGTCTCTGCCGGCTGAATCTGTTCCGAAGATATGCGGGAAGACGCTCTCGCCGCTCTCGATGAGCTTCTGCTCCGTTCTTCCGAATTCGAACGGCGCAAGATTATTGAACGAAGAATCCACGGGTCTTCCGGGCGTTACTCCGAGCTGAGTCTCGTATGAGTACGGCCAGAAAAGCGGGATCACGATACTTGCAAGAGTGATGAGTACGATCACGATAAAGCTGATGAACGCGATCTTGTTCTTGTACAGGCGCTTCATGCCGTCCTTGAAAAATGTTGTTGACGGGCGCATCTGCACGAGGTATTCCTTCTCCTTGTCCGACGCAGGCTTGAAAGAGTCGAGGTCAACGTGGAAGGTAAATCGTTTTATTTTTTTGTTTGAGTCCATGTCCTTGCCTCCCTTATTCAAGCGTGATCCTCGGATCGACTACCTTATACAGGATATCCGTAATGAGGTTCATTATGACGATGAGCGCCGCCAGAATGATCGTCGTACCCATTATCATAGGATAATCGCGGTTTGTGATCGAGCTTACGAACGCACGGCCTATTCCCGGCACAGCGAATATCTGCTCGACAACGAGCGAACCCGTTACAATGTAGGCAAGCATGGGACCGATATATGTCAGAACAGGGATAAGGGAGTTTTTAAGAGCGTGTCCGAAGATTATCTTTGCGCCCGAAACGCCCTTTGCCTTAGCCGTTCTGATGTAATCCTGACCGAGAACATCAAGCATGGACGATCTTGTCAGTCTTGTGATATATGCCATCGGATAGAGCGCAAGCGTCACGATAGGCAGAATAAGTCCCGCTCCTGTCGAGCCGTTTGCGGGCAGCAGCTTCAGCTTAATGGCAAACAGCGCCAGAAGCAGCGAACCCATGATGAATGAAGGCATAGATACAAAAGCCGTTGTGATGACCATGATTATCCTGTCGATCAGCTTGTTGCGGCGAAGAGCGGCAACAGCGCCGAGCACGATACCGAACGCAGCAGAAAGCGCAGCCGCAATAACGCCGAGCTTTGCGGAGGTCTTCATACCGTCTGCAATGATGTCTATTACGTTTCTTCCGCGCTGCTTGAGCGACGGACCGAAATCGAACTTCGTTACTATGTCTTTAAGATACGTAAAATACTGCTCGCTCAGAGGCTTGTCAAGTCCGTACTTAGCCTCCATTGCAGCCTGAACTGCGGGAGTAGTAGCCTTCTCTCCCACGAACGGACCGCCCGGAACGGAATGCATAACGAAGAACGTTACCGTTATGACAACCCAGACCGTAAAGATCGCAAGCAGGATGCGCTTTACAATGTAAAGCATTGTTTTTGAATTCATCACTCATCCAACCTTATCTTTTTTTACAGGTAACACGCTAAAGCGGCGGCGCGGGAACACCCCATGCCGCATTTAGACTCTCGGACAATCCTACACAGCTATCCGACAACATTTTACCCGATAGTAACAATTCTATCATATAACGACTTTAAAAACAAACCACAGATAGCCCGATGTGTGTAAATTATAAGTGATATTTGCATAAATCTTATAAAAAAAATTGAATTTTTATATGCACTGATTTAACACTGTATCACTTTAAATTAACATAATACGTATAAAACCAAAAAAAGCGCCGACATACGCCGACGCTTGTGTAATAAAATGCTGTCAGTATTCTCCGATCTCGTTCATATAGAGATCTATACCGTTTGCGATACCGATGCAGATCTTCTCTCGGTAATCGTCCTGCGCAAGCAGTCTGTCCTCTGCGGGATTTGTCATATATCCGACCTCAACGATCGAAACAGGTACTCTCGCCCAGTTGATGCCTGTCATGGTATCCGTTTCCCAGACGTATTCCTTTCTGCAGCCCGTCGAAGAAACAAGCTCGTCCAGGATATATCCCGAAAGGAGGCGGCTCTCGTTATAGAGATCGCCGTTGTACGGGTTGTTCTGAGTTTGACAGAGAGTCATGGCACCGCTTGTGGCGGAGTTTTCAGAACCGTTGGCGTGAAGCCTGATGAAAACATCTGCGCCGAGGTCGTTTGCTATCTGCGCGCGCTCAACATTGCTGATATCCACATCATTCGAGGTGCGGACCTGTACCACTTCGTAGCCTCGGTCTTCAAGGATAGGCTGGAGCGTAAGCGCAAGATCGAGCGTGAGCTGATACTCGGGAATACCCGTTGCTACGCCCTGTGTGCCGCCCGATACCTTTATCTTGGATTCGTAGGCTCCGGGTCCGATAGGCTCTGTTCCGAGATTTGCCGAACTCTGATGTCCTGCGTCGATCACAACGAGCTTTCTGCCGTCAACGACAGAGGGCCTGTTTCCTTCGGGTTCACTCGGCTGTTCGGGCTCGCTCTGCGGCTCGGGCTTTGGCTCTGACGACGAGGTCTGTTCACTGCTCGTTGTCTGCGAAGATGCATTTTCCTCTTCCTCATCGTCACCCGGCTGCGACACATATGTGACTACACGGTTAGTCGCTGTGCGTGAGGAAGCCGCCTTACTGCTCGACGCTTTGCTGCTTGATGCTTTGCTGCTTGACGCCTTGCTGCTTGACGCTTTGCTGCTTGACGCCTTGCTGCTTGACGCCTTGCTGCTCGATTCCTTGCTGCTTGATTCCTTGCTCTCTGTCGAGGTGTCGCTCCCCTCTTCGATCTCGGAAGACTCCGTGACATCATAGCTGCTTTCAGCCTGATCCTCGGATTCGGTGAGCGGGCTTACATAATCGCGTTCGGGATCGTACTTGCGCATAGCGCACGAGCACATAGACACACACATACAAACTGCAAGAACAGCCGCAGTCACACAACGGCAAAGCCCGTATCTTTTCATATATATACAGCTCTCTTTCCACTAAAAATGATATGCCGCAGCCCGTTATCAACATACCCACTGTAAAATGTTGATAGATCGAGCCTGTACCGACATACTAATTTTAAAATGATAAATCCTCTATGTCAAGTATTTTTTCATTCTTTGTCATATTGGCATAATTGCCGACTTTTCCGCCGCACATTTTATAGAAGATAGAACAGCCTGTACCTCGCTGCAGAAGTACAGGCTGTTGTTCGGACTGTTATGCTATCTTCTCAGTTTGATCTTTGTAGATACTCTTTCGTTAGCGGGAAGTCCCACGCTGTATCTGAGTACCTCGAGCGCATCGCCCGCATAGATCTCTCCGTCGCCGTCCACGTCCGCAAGCTGTTTCTTGATATCGTCGGGAGTCACAAGACCAACGCTCATTCGAAGTATCTCGAGCGCGTCAGCCGAAGTGATGTTGCCGTCGCCGTCAAGTTCGCCTACCGTGCCTTCCTCGTCGCTGTCGTCATCGGAGGGGTTCGGGTCGGAGTCTGTGTCGTCGGACGAGATCGGCTCGGAGTCTGTATCGTCGGACGAGATCGGCTCGGAATCCGTATCGTCGGTCGAGATCGGCTCGGAATCCGTATCGTCGGACGAGATCGGCTCGGAATCCGTATCATCGGACGAGATAGGCTCGTTATCGCCGTTTACAATCTTAGCGCTCGAATACTCTTCTCCGTTGAAGGTCGCTGTCGCCGTGTAGATTGTCAGAGCAGGTGCCGTATCGGTAGCGGGTGTCTGTGAGACAGTGATCTTTGCATTGACAGTCTCGATATGGCTCGGGTCGTTTGCGCAGGTAAATACTGCCGCCGCAGACTCTGTGCCGTCCCACGCCCACGAGGGCTCGCCGTAGCTGTGGCCCTTTGCGGGAATTACCGTATCGGAGATCGTGATAACGCCGTCGCCGTCGATATCCTCAAGCGGTTCGGCTTTATCGTTCTTGTAAAGGTTACCCTTTGAATCGGAATAGTACATGATACTGCCGTTGCTTGTGCAGTATGCGGGATTTTCACCGTGGCGCACCATTCTTTCCCAGCGGGCTGTGATCGTATTATCAACGCCGAGCGTTACAGTATCTCCGACGGCGTAGTCGTCAATACCGATCCTCCAGCAGTCGAAAACGCAGCCTGTCGGCGGTGTATATCCGCATTCGGGGAGTGTAAATTCACTTGTCGTGACCGTAAGATCTTCCATAGTGCCGCTGCCGCCGTTCGGATCGAAGGAGACAGTGCGCTTATTTGTCCAGGACGCAGTGATCGTAAGGTCGCTCGTTACAGATACGATATCTCCCGGGGCATATCTTGTGCCGTTGATGAGCCAGCAGTCAAAACGAGAATTTTCGGGAGCTGTGAATGTACAGGTCGGAAGCGTATAGCTCCTGCCTTCCTTTACAAGCGCCTGATCCATCGCACCGCTGCCGCCGTTCGGATCGAAAGTCAGCCTGAACGGGTCTTCCATGACCTTGAAAGTGATCCAGCCGAGCTTGTTCGTCACATCATTGCTGCGCACACGCATACGGCAGTTATCCTGAAGGTAATCGGCGCCGTTGAGCAGTGTCAGCGTACCTGTAGTCGGATCGAGCGATACGTCGTCAAGCGTGTCGTCATTGAGATCGAGCTTCATTGTAGCTGCGTTGTAGTAATTCTGATCTCTGATAATATTTGATATCTCCGTCGGAACAACGACTGATGTGTTATGCTCGAGATCTATCACATATTCTTCCTGATCTCCCAATACCGTTTCAAGCGTCACATCTGATGCGGGCATAGTGAAGTTTGCCGCAGTCAGACCGTTCGGCTGAAGACCGCTCTCGCTGCCGTTGAGCTTGAAGCCTATGAAATATTTTCCAACGGGAAGATTGCCTTTATTCAGCATAACGTCGACAGGAATACCTGCGATAGACTTGCTCGAGACATATCCGCTTACAAAAGCGTCTACGCAGTCATCGGAATTGATGTTGTAGAGATTGACCTCTGCTTCGTCGTGCTCGTATATGCTGTCCCCGGTCGTTCCCGCAAGCTGTGCGTTCGGGTTCGTATCGGGGTTTTCCTTGTAGATCGTGAGGTTCTTTGTCTTGTTCCAGACTTTCGAGTCGTCTATGACGATCCACAGCTCATTCTGAGTGTAGCCTCTGTAGTCGTCTGTCTGAGCGCCGTATCCCGTATTGTCAGCAGACACGATGAGATTATAGCAGTCATCGTTCAGATCGGCATAGAATGTCTTGTCAAACCAGCCGTCGCCGTTTGTATCGGAGGTAACATCGCCGGGCCATGTTTTATTGGTGCAGTAGTTGCCTGTATCAACGCCGTTTTTCGATCCCCAGATCCAGAGCACGGGCGCCCAACTGAGCGAGCCGCTGTGCTTGAAGTGGAGATTAACGGCATTGGATATCTTGTCATAATAGAAGTTGACCTCAATATCTCCGTAAATGACCTTGTACTCCATCTTGGGAAGATTTGTTTTGTTGAGCCTGTAGTTGAGGACATCGGGAATGCTCGTCAGTCTGATAGTATCTCCGACCCGTCCCTTATAAACATCGCTCTCGCGCACCTTCGTGACAGTGCCTGTCAAGTAGTAATTGACAGTTACCGTACCCGGCTTTGTGTAGAGATAATTTGCGGAAACTCTTTGGCTGTTCTTCGTGTAAGCACCCTCGTCAGAAGGGGTGAAAGTATCGAGAATGTACTCGCTGCCGTATGTCTTGGGAGCGTAGGCTTTATACTTATCGCCTGTCTTTCCCGACATGGTGTAGCTGAAGAGTGTATTTCCCGTGGAGGTATCCACATAATCAACATCGAGGTAGCCGTTCGTATCGGCGTCTTTACAGCGGTTGAATGAGTTGGTATCTACCGCAACGACTGCGGAGTATGCGTCTACCGTAAATGTACCGTTCGATACGTGACCGAGGTCTCGTGTGCCTGCTTCTTTTTCGTTGGCGACGATGACCCAGTTCTGATTGTAGTTCGAGGGAAGCGTGTAAGTTACGGGGAATGCGTTCGAATTAGCCATGAAGAAAAGCTGATCCCATTCGCCCGACTTATTATTCGTGCAAAGGCAAGCGAGCTTGTTGTCCGTATAGAGGAAGTTGTAGCCCGCGCCCGTAACGCCGCTCTCCTTGAACAGCGAGAAGTGATCTCTGATCTGGCGCATACCTCTGTAATACTCGACTATGTCTTTATTTGTACCTGCGAGCGACCAGTCGATCATATTGACCTCGGGAGGAGCGTTGTAGCTGTTCTCGTTGCCGCCCTTCGAGCGTCCCATCTCCTCTCCCGCAAGGATAAACGTTGTGCCCTGAGACAGGTTGAGAAGCGCGCCCGCAAGCTTGTTCTGAGCTACGAGCTTATCATCTCTCTTATTGTAGCAGTCGGTAAGCCCCTGAGACATACAGAGCTGATCCCACAGTGTCCTGTTATCGTGACACGATGTGTAGGATACGACCTGAGTTCCGAGATAAACATTGTCTTCCTTTCTGCCGCACATACCCGATGTGAGCTTGTATACGTTGCTCTCGGAATTTCCCTGGATCCAGCCCCACTCCGCAGGATTTCCGACATTGCCCTTCATGGCGTCTCTGATGCCGTCGTTGAAAAAGCCGATCCTTGTGTCGAGATTGATGTGATCCCAGAATCTTGCGGGATAAACGGTAGCGCCCGTGCAGGTCTGAGAAGCGTATGCGCTGTCTGCTGCCGCCCAGCCTTCGCCCCATACCGTTATGCGCGGGTCTACGCTGTCAAGCGCCGTTCTGAGCTGATTGAGTGTTTCAGTGTCATGGAGAGCCATCAGGTCGAAGCGGAAGCCGTCGATATGATACTCATTGACCCAGTAGAGACACGACTCGATCAGGAATTTTCTGAACATCTTTCTCTCGGACGCTGTGTCGTTGCCGCAGCCCGATCCGCTCGAGTAAGTGCCGTTTTCGTTCATTCTGTAGTAGTACTTCGGAACAGTATAGCCGAAGCAGGATTCCTCCGAAGATGCCGTATGGTTATAAACAACGTCCATAACGACAGATATGCCCGCATTGTGAAGAGCCTGTATCATCTGCTTGCACTCGGTGATACGAACATTTCCGTCATACGGATTTGATGAATAAGAGCCTTCGGGAACGTTGTAGTTCATCGGATCGTATCCCCAGTTGAACTGCGTGTCGCTGCCCGTTTCGTCAACAGACGCATAGTCGGCGATCGGGTTGAGCTGTACGGTCGTGATGCCGAGATTTTTCAGATAATCCACGCAGGTAGAAAGACCGCCCTCACCGTTGAGGGTCGTGCCTGTTTCGGTGAATGCGAGGTACTTGCCCCTGTTCTTCTCGGAAACGCCCGAATTCTTGTTGTATGAAAAGTCCTTGACGTGAGCCTCCCAGACAAACAGGTCGCTCGAATTGCTCCAGAGTACGTGCTTGTCGTTGTTCCAGCCCGCGGGATCAGTCGAATCGAGATCAACGACCATCGAGCGTTTTCCGTTTACGCCCGTAGCGTAGGAGTAAACGTCCTGTGTCTCGTGAACGCCCGCATTCTGTTTTTTAACGTCGGGAGTAGCGATCGTGTATGTATAATACACACCCGCTTGATCTCCGCTGATCGTAGTATTCCATACACCCGTAAAGGAAGAGCCGTTATACAGCTTTTCCATAGTATATGTACCGAGCGTTCTCGCTCCCGGCTCGCTGTCGCTGCCCGTTGCGTACAGATTGAGCTTGACCGACGTTGCAAGCGGAGCCCAGACCTTGAACGTAGTTGACGATGCGGAATAGATCGCTCCAAGCTCGCCGTCATAACTGCAGCTTTTCTCGATGTTCTCCGATGCGGTGACATAGCTGTTCGAAGCAGATGACGCCTCGTGAAGCGAAGCCGCTGCCGACGGTATCACATAAGACGCCGCAAGAGCCAGTCCGAGAATTGACGAGAGTATTCTTTTAAACATAAAAATCCCCCTTTTGTCCCACCGCTGCGTCCGCAGTGAGATAATTATACAGTTTTATTATAACTCACCGCAAATCCTTTTACAAGATTTATCTCAACATTCACACTATTTATGTTCAAATGCACCAAACCGATTTTTGTTTTATGTGAATGATTTACATTGTGATATAAGTTATCATAAAAAAATAACGGGAAGGCTCTGCCCTCCCGATCAATCATATACTCTTTGCGTATTCGTACACCTTTTCCGACCACTCCCAGATATCACGGCAGTCGTTTTTGACAAAGTGCACCTTGCCTGTCAGCTCCTTTGGAATATGTGTCTCCGCTTCCGCCCTGTAATACTCGGGAATAACGATCGCATGGATCCAGTCCTTCAGAATTACCTCATCTTTGATCTTCAGCGGCAGGACGCCTTCAAAAACAGCGTTCGGATGAGTTGTCAGCTTGTCATAGCGGAAAAAGAAGCGCACTCCGGGCGTGAAATCAACGCTGAGGTCACGCTCATCCGGAAATCTCCCGAGCTTGCGCTCCATGACAAGTCGGTCGCCCGCCTGACAATTTCCCCATGCGAACATTATATAATCAAAATAATCCTCGGGGTCGTTCGCCGCATTTCGCTTTTCGGCTTTGAGAGCGGCGGCGCTTACACTGCGCGCACGGACAGGCGAAAGGAGACTTCCGCTGTCGAAAATTTTCAGCGCATTTTCCAAGGGCGAAGTGTGGCAGACAAGATCGGTCTTACAGCCCTTATAAGTCGGGCAGGCGGTACACTCGCAGATAAGCTCCGGCACATCGACTCGTGCGCCGCTCTCATACTTTGGCTTATAGCGTTCGATTGCGCGCAGGACAGGCTCTTCGGCTTCGATCTCGCAGGCTCGTCCATTATCCGATTCATATCTTACAAAATCGAGAATGTTTTGTATCTCCCAGTCCGTGATGTTCGGATAGTCGGAGAGTTTCTTGTAAAGAACTCCGTCCCAGCACTCCGTAAATTCAAATCGACCTATTTTTATCACCATCTGATTTATTCTCCCTTAAGGAGACACTGATTAAAGCGAGTGCTCATATTGCGCCGTCAGATTTTCAGGCAGATTGCACGAAACGACCGCAGGAATACTGCC
>ONIC01000179.1 GCA_900317815.1 uncultured Eubacteriales bacterium
CTCATCTTGCTTGCATCTTTTCGTCATATTGCACTCAACTCCCTTGAAATACGGCAGTATTCCTGCGGTCGTTTCGTGCAATCTGCCTGAAAATCTGACGGCGTAATATGAGCACTCGCTTTAATCAGTGTCTCCTTAATATCAAAATACGGCTGATGGGTGAGCGTCCCTTCAGTCGTTTTCTGTTAAGGAATGTAAAATCCCCTTCCGTCAATTGAGACGAAAGGGGAAATTGTCGTTTATGGGTATTTACAGTCGATATCAGATCTGCTCTGCGCTCTCGACCGCTGATGTGTCGTGCTTTACTCTGTCATGCTCCTCGGCGCGCTTTGCGTTGTTGAAGCGGTCAACAGTTCCTACGAGATAACCCGTAATGCGTCTGATGCGCTCAAAGCCTGTTACGTCCTCGTTTTCGTGCCTGCCGCACTGTGGGCAAGTGTCACCGATAATGCCCGTGTAGCCGCAGCAGGGATCTCTGTCAACGGGGTGGTTGATAGAGCCGTATCCGATGCCGCACTCTTTCATAGCTCTGATTACCGCCTCAAATGCGTCAAGGTTCTGGAGCGGATCGCCGTCAAGCTCGATGTACGATATGTGACCTCCGTTTGTGAGAGCATGATAAGGAGCCTCGAGCTTGATCTTCTCGAATGCATTGATCGGATAGTAAACGGGAATGTGGAAAGAGTTTGTGTAGTACTCTCTGTCCGTAACGCCGGGGATGATACCGAAGCGCTTTGCGTCCATCTTTACGAATCTGCCGCTGAGTCCCTCTGCGGGAGTAGCGATCAGCGAGAAATTGAGTTGATACTTCTTTGCAGCAGCATCCATGCGCTTTCTCATATAGCCCACGATCTCAAGTCCGAGATTCTGAGCTTCCTTGCTTTCACCGTGGTGTTTTCCGATGAGTGCTTTAAGACATTCGGCAAGTCCGATGAAGCCGAGTGTCAGAGTGCCGTGCTTGAGTACATCTCTGATGCTGTCGTCGGGACCGAGCTTTTCGGAGTCGATCCAGACACCCTGACCCATAAGGAACGGGAAGTTGCGGACCGTCTTGCTTGCCTGGATCTCGAAGCGTGCGAGAAGCTGATCTATGACGAGATCGATCATTCTGTCAAGCTGCTCGTAGAAGAAGTCTATGTTGCCGTTGCTCAGAATAGCAAGGCGGGGAAGGTTGACAGATGTGAAGCTCAGGTTGCCTCTGCCGTATACGATCTCTCTTGAGGGATCGTGTATATTTGCGATAACGCGCGTGCGGCAGCCCATGTATGCACATTCCGTCTCGGGATGACCTTCCTTGTAGTAAGAGAGGTTGAACGGAGCGTCGATAAAGCTGAAGTTCGGGAAAAGTCTCTTCGCAGAAACTCTCATAGCGAGCTTGAAGAGATCGTAGTTCGGGTCGTCGGGATTGTAGTTGACGCCTTCCTTTACCTTGAAGATATGAATGGGGAAGATAGGAGTTTCGCCGTTGCCGAGACCTGCCTCCGTTGCAAGGAGAACATTCTTGATGACCATCCTGCCTTCGGGCGTTGTATCCGTGCCGTAGTTGATCGAGGAGAAGGGAATCTGTGCGCCTGCTCTCGAATGCATCGTGTTGAGGTTGTGTACAAGAGCCTCCATAGCCTGATAGCAGGTCCTGTCAGTCTCCGTCTGAGCGTGCTTGTAAGCGAAGCGCTGGAGCTTTCCTGCGAGCTTGTCGCCGTAAGCCTCCGTCAGAAGCTCAAGCTCAGCCTTCTGATATTCCTCGCCGTCGTCGAGTCTCGGAATCTTGCCCGATATCTGCTCTGCCTGGTCTGCGATCTCGTCTGCCTTAGCCTTCGGTTCCTCCTCGTCACAGAGAAGCTCGATGCCTCTTGCAAGGTTCTGACGATATATCCTGCGGTATGTTTTCATAACGCCGTGAGCCATGCCGTAATCGAAGTTAGGAATGCTCTGACCGCCGTGCTGGTCGTTCTGATTTGACTGGATAGCTATGCACGCAAGCGCGCTGTAGCTTATAATATCATTCGGCTCTCTTAAAAATCCGTGACCTGTACAGAAACCGCCCTTGAAAAGATTCTCAATGTCGATCTGACAGCACGTAGTTGTCAGTGTCAGGAAATCGAGGTCGTGTATATGTATATCGCCCTCGATGTGCGCCTTGGCGTGTGCAGGCTTGAGAATGTACATCTCGTAGAACTGCTTGGCGCCCTCAGAGCCGTATTTTAGCATTGTGCCCATTGCGGTATCGCCGTCTATATTGGCATTTTCACGCTTGATATCGCTGTCCTTAGCCGACTTGAAGGTCAGGCTTTCGTATATCTTCATCAGCTTCGTATTCATCGTGCGCTGTCTTGTTCGTTCGGCTCTGTAGAGGATGTATTCCTTTGCCGTGCGAGCGTGACCGTTTTCGATGAGTATTTTCTCAACAACGTCCTGAACGTGCTCGACACCCGGAACGCAGTCCTCTCCAAGCTCCGTCTCCAGATATTCAACGACCTGGTCGGCGAGATCCTCCGCTACGTCTATGTCTTTTCCTCCGATCGCAGAAGCCGCCTTGAATATAGCCTGAACGATCTTTCCCTTATTGAAAGCGACCGTTCTTCCGTCGCGCTTAACGATGGTAGTGATCATCTGTATGCCCCCATTGCAAAATAATGTTTCCGCTTACCCGTATATAAAAAAAGTATTACATTTTGTGTTGACTTTTTATTTACCTACAATATATAGTGCTCATAAATCGGGTGAGCAAGATTAAGTATAGCCTATTACAGACCTAATGTCAAGGGTAGAAACAGTGAAAAATCGGATATTCCCGAAATTTGGTGAAATTTATACAGATTTCCTCCAAAAAACTATATATAGTACCAACAATGAAACTCTTGACACAATATATAGTGTTTTGCAATTCATAATTTCAACTCGGAATTATAAAAAATAATTGTTTCAAAGCTGTTTTACGGCGTGGTTGAGCCGTTTTTACAGTGTTGTGCAAGTGGTTGTCCCAAAAGTGTCTGTATCAATATATTTTAAAATCTCTTTACACACAATGAAATATTCTTATATATGAAACAGTATTGGAAGTTTATCCTGTAATGTGTTTGATCGAACCTCTGAGAGTAATAACAGCAAAGTCAGCGGCATACAATTTCGTAGTAAAACAAATCGCAAAGGAGCAGTTTTATGAATTATGCAGTCAAGACCGACCGTGTCTGCACGGCGGGAACTATTTACAGCGGCAGCTCCGAGCAGACTGTCGATGCCGACCTCGCTCTGCCCGATTACTGTCCCGACATCCAGCGCATACTCAAATGTAGCATCACTCCTCAGATAGAGAGCAGGAACATTACGGGCGACAGGCTTGAGATCGGCGGAGTGAGCATAGTCAGCGTGATCTATATCGACGCGATCAAGAATTCCGTCCGCTGCGCCGAGCAGACCTATCCGTTTGAGATCACGGCAAATTTGCAGGGATCCGTTCAGTCATCGGTTATTTCGACCGACATCAGGGTAAGCTATCTCAACTGCCGCGCGCTTTCTCCGAGAAGGCTCAATATCCACGGAGCATTCACAGTCGGCGTAAAGGTCACCGACAAGACAGATACACACGTCTGTACGCATATCAAGGGCAATGATATCCAGCAGAAGAAGGTAAGTGTGGATTATTCCTGCCTTGAGGCGCTGACTCAGCAGCAGTTTTCCGTGACCGAGGCGCTTGAAACAGGGCAGGGGACTCCGGCTGTTCAGTCTGTGGTACGCTGTGACATCAGAGCGGTCACGAAGGATCACACGATCATCTCAGGCAAGCTTATGTACAAGGGCGAGCTGCTCGTTAAGCTTCTATACCTGTCCGACCTCGACTCCGGAAAGCTCGAAACGCTCGAATACAATATCCCGTTCAGTCAGGTGATAGGTATTCAGGGAATCTCGGACAACAGCGAATTTGCCGTGAGAATCGAGGTAATGAACGGTTCGGTAGCGCTGCGTCAGGAGATCGGCTTTGATGATCCGCTGCCCGTGCTCAGCGCAAAGCTCTGCGTCACACTCTTTTCTTACAGCAGAAAGGACACCGAGCTTGTGACCGACTGCTATTCGACCGAGTATGCCGCCGAAACAGAGACATCACAGTGTACGCTTCCGCTGCTGTCTCAATTGATCGGCGAGAGCGTTGTCGAAAAGTCCAACGTTGATTTTACCGACAGTTCGATCTCAAAGGTGATCGATGTATGGTGCGAAAGGGGAGCTGCCGTATGTGAGAGCGTATCGAACAAGGCGGTGCTTCGCGGCAAGTACAATATCTGCGTTCTTGCGCTCGACTCCGAAGGCTCCGTTGTCTACACGGAGCGCACCGTTGAATACAGCCGAGATATACGCGCGCTCGGAGAGAATGTGAAAACGGAAGCCTACGTGTGTTGCGAGAGCATTTCCTCGAGCTTCCGCTTTGTAAACGAGAAACGCATCGAGGTCAGAGCCGAGTTGATCGTCACAGGTGAGCTTTACGAGCTTAATTGCATAAACGGCATCACAGGGGTGAGCGCCGATGAGAATTCACCGAAAATCAGGGAGAACGACGCATCTCTTATACTCTACTACGCGCAAAAGGGCGAGGACATCTGGAGCATCGCCCGCGACTATTCTACGAGCGCAGAGCTTGTCAGAGCCGAAAACGACCTTGACGCCGATATTCTCCCCGCAGATATGATGATAATGCTGCCTGTATAAAAAAGGTACCCCCGGAGATTAAGACGAGTACCCACATAGAAGTTTTGCCCCGAAGCATTTCAAAGCGCTTCGGGGCGTTGTATTGATTTGACTGCTCATATAAATCAGAATTTACAGTAATTTCTCTAATTCATCAAGTAGTTTTCGTTTCATATTCGCAAGCTGTTCCCTGTTTGGTCTGTTGTCATCGGAATACATCTTCTCCATAGGATACCACCAAACCGGACCTA
>ONIC01000180.1 GCA_900317815.1 uncultured Eubacteriales bacterium
CGGCAGTATTCCTGCGGTCGTTTCGTGCAATCTGCCTGAAAATCTGACGGCGCAATATGAGCACTCGCTTTAATCAGTGTCTCCTTATAAATGATCGGAGGGTATAAAAATGTCGGATATGCTTGATAGCTTAAAGCGTGAAGCAAACAAAACATATACGGAAAACGGTGCTGTCACTTATGAGAGCACGCTTTGCGCCTGCCTTGATTACTTTGCTATGATAGGCGGTATGCGCTATGAAGAGGAAAAGGGCATCATCGAGCTGTTTATGAGGGCGTTTGCCGAGGACAGACTTCTTGCGATGAAGCTGCTTTTCTATACAAGAGACATCAGGGGCGGTATCGGAGAGAGGCGCATATTCCGCTATCTGCTCAGGTGGCTCGCATATAACCACAGCGAGTATGTGACAAAGAATATAGGGAATATACCCGAGTTCGGAAGATATGACGATCTTATCGCTCTTTTAGGGACTCCGTGCGAGCAGGCTGCGGCAGAATTTATGGCGTCGGTACTGAGAAGCGACATCGAAGCAATGAAAAACGGCGGGGAGGTAAGCCTGCTTGCCAAGTGGCTGCCGTCTGCGAATGCGTCAAGCGAAAAAACGATCGCCAACGCAAAAAGAACAGCGAAGCTGCTCGGAATGAAGCTGTCGGAATACCGCAGGACGCTTTCCTCGCTGCGCTCTTATATCAGGATCATTGAAAACGATCTGCGCCGCAGAGATTACACGTTCGACTATTCAAAGCAGCCCTCGAAGGCGATGCTCAAATACCGCAAGGCTTTTCTCCGCAATGACGAGGAGCGCTACACGGAGTATCTGAAGGCGGTGTCAAAGGGAGATGCCAAACTCAACACGGCGGCGCTTGCGCCCTACGAGGTCATCTCGCCGCTGTTTTCTGCGGATTGGTGCTACAATCTGACGATTGACAGCATGAGCGACAAGGAAAAAGCTGCGCTTGATGTGACATGGAATTCGCTCGAAGATTTCACAAACGGCGAAAATGCGATCGCAGTAGTTGACGGCTCGGGCTCTATGTACGGCACAAGAGGAGCTGTCGAGCCGATCAAGGTAGCGCTCTCACTCGGGATATATTTTGCGGAGAGAAACAACGGAGCTTTCGCCAACCATTTCATAACTTTTTCCGAAAATCCGAAGCTCGTTGAGATAAAGGGCAGGGACATTGCGGAAAAGGTAAGATACTGCACAAGCTACAACGAGATGGCAAACACTAATATACAGAAGGTGTTCGAGCTGATACTCGGCGCTGCGGTAAAAAACGGTATGACACAAAGCGATCTGCCCTCGACCGTGTACATAATATCGGATATGGAGTTTGACGACTGCACTGCGGACGCTCAGCTCACCAATTTCGGGTACGCAAAGCAGCTTTTCGAGGAGCACGGCTACAAGCTCCCTCAGCTCGTTTTCTGGAATGTCGAGTCCCGCCGCAGGAATGTTCCCGTGGAGAAAAACGAACAGGGTGTGATACTCGTCAGCGGTGTATCACCGAGGATATTTGCAATGGTGAAGAGCAAAAACTACGACCCTTACACATTTATGTTCGATGTGATCTGCTCGGAGCGCTATGACTGTATAAAAGCATAAAAAACTGCCGCCGCAAAAGGGATAAACGATCTCCTTTGCGGCGGCAAGCCTTTTTGAAAAAAGGCTTGGCGAAAAACTTTAATTATTATTTTATCGGTGAATAATAAACCAAGTTTGCGGCACTAAAGGTAATGCATACGATAAACTAAGTTTGCGTACACGTCAGCGGCGACTGTCCGCTGCCCGGTTGACATTACGGGACAGTTGTGCTATAATCTAACGTAAGTCGTTAGGGAACTAACTGTTAGAAAGCTAACGAAAACTTTTGCTTCACGGAGGTAAGTTTATGTGCGGTGAGAAGGGTCATATCGGTATGGAAATCAAGACCGCCGCAAACACTGTCAGGCGAAGCTTTGCCAAGCGCTGCCGTGAAAACTCCTCCCACGGAGACGTTACCGCCGCAAATTCGTGGATATTGATGTTTATCTTTAACCGAGGCGGTGAGGACGTGTTCCAGAAGGATATCGAGGAGGCGTTTTCGGTGCGTGGCTCGACTATGTCGAGTATGACCTCACAGCTTGAAAAGAAGGGCTATATAAGGCGTGAGCCTGTGGAGTACGACGCGCGTCTGAAGAAGCTTGTGCTGACCGAAAAAGCGCGGCAGGTCTGCCGTGAGATCAGCGAGAGTCTGGACGAGTTCGAAAAAGATCTTACCGAAGGGATCGACAAAGACGAACTCGAGGTCTTTCGCAGGGTGCTCGGCAAAATAGTCGGGAACGCCGAAGCGGAAACATAATTGTATGAAACGGAGTGAAACACATGATAACAAAACTGTTCGGTTCTGTCAGGGAGTATAAGCTGCCGTCGCTGCTTGCGCCCGCCTTTGTAGTAGGCGAAGTAATAATCGAAGTCATTGTGCCGATACTCATGGCAAACCTGATCGACTTCGGAATAACAAAAGGCGACCTGTCATATATCTACCGTCTCAGCGTGCTGATAATCGTGCTGTGTCTGATGTCGCTCGCTCTGGGCGCGCTTGCGGGAAAGTATGCGGCAAAGGCGGCTGCGGGCTTTGCAAAAAATCTCAGACAGGATATGTATTACAAGGTGCAGAAGTATTCATTTTCGAATATCGACAGATTTTCGACTTCGAGCCTTGTCACAAGACTTACTACCGACGTAACAAACGTCCAGAACGCATATATGATGATCGTGCGCACGGCATTCCGAAGCCCCGCCATGATAATTTTCAGTATGGTGATGGCTTTTCGGATCAATGCGAAGGTTGCGCTCGTGTTCCTTGCGATGATACCGATCCTCGCCGCAGGCTTCCTGCTGATATTCTCCAAGGCGCACCCGATCTTTCAGAAGGTCTTCAAGACGTATGACAAGCTCAACAACATCGTCGGAGAAAATCTTCACGGTATCAGGGTAGTAAAGGCATTTGTCCGCGAGGATCACGAGGACGAAAAGTTCAAGAATGTTTCGGGTCAGATGTACGACCTGTTCGTGAAGGCAGAGAAGCTCGTAATTATGAATATGCCGCTTATGCAGGCGGTGATCTATGCGTCAATGCTGCTTATGTCGTGGATATCGTCTAAGTACATCGTGGCTTCGCACAACGATCCTGCACTCGGAATGACAACGGGTCAGTTCACAAGTATGTTCACATATCTTATGCAGATGATGATGAACCTGATGATGCTCTCGATGATCTTTATGATGATCGTGATCTCCCGCTCGAGCGTTGAGCGAATAATCGAGGTCATCGAGGAAGTTCCCGATCTTGCCAATAAAGAAGATCCCGTTATGCAGGTAAAGGACGGCTCCGTCAGATTTGAGGGCGTGTCGTTCAGCTACAACGGCAGCGACAAATACTGCCTGTCCGACGTTGATCTCGATATAAGCTCGGGTCAGACTGTCGGCATTATCGGCGGTACGGGTTCGAGCAAATCTACCATCGTGCAGCTTATCCCGCGCCTTTATGACGCAACGAAGGGAAGGGTGCTCGTAGGCGGCGTAGATGTCCGTGATTACGATATCGAGACGCTGCGAAACGAGGTAGCGATGGTGCTCCAGAAGAACGTACTCTTCTCGGGCACGATCAAGGAAAATCTCCGCTGGGGCGACGAGAATGCTACCGACGAGGATATAAAGCGTGTCTGCAGGCTCGCTCAGGCTGATTCTTTCATCGAAAAATTCCCCGACAAATACGACACCTACATCGAGCAGGGCGGCACAAACGTTTCGGGCGGTCAGAAGCAGAGAATCTGTATCGCGCGCGCGCTGCTGAAAAAGCCGAAGATACTCATTCTCGACGACTCGACTTCCGCTGTCGATACCCATACCGATGCTATGATCCGCAAGGCGTTCGCAGAGGAGATCCCGAATACAACGAAATTCATCATCGCGCAGCGCATATCCTCCGTTCAGGATGCCGACAAGATAATCGTACTTGACGGCGGCAGGATCAACGCTGTGGGAACGCACGATGAACTGATGAAGACGAACGATATCTACAGAGAGGTATATACATCACAGGCGAAGGGAGGCAGCGAAGATGAGTAAGAATAAAAATACGGCGGTCTCCGAAAAAAAGGAGCCGCGCGCATCGAAAAAGATGTCGGTAAAGCCCGAAATGCCTGCCATGCCGAAGGCTGACAGGAAGACGATCAAGCGCCTTCTGTCTTATATCACGGACAACTATAAGGGACGCTTCATACTCGTTGTTATCTGCATCGTTTTAAGCTCGGTAGTAAATGTTGTCGGCTCGATGTTCCTGAGAGTCCTCATTGACTCGTATATCATGCCGCTTGTCAGAGCTGATCAGCCGAACTTCACGCCGCTTCTGAGAGCTGTCCTGATGATGGGCGGTATCTATCTTATCGGTATCCTTGCGGGATATCTTTACAACAGGATCATGATCATAATCTCGCAGGGAGTGCTCAAAAGGATCAGAGACGATATGTTCGAGCATATGCAGACTCTCCCGATCAGATACTTCGACACGCACACTCACGGCGATGTCATGAGCTACTACACGAACGATACAGACACGCTCCGTCAGATGATCTCACAGAGCATACCGAATATGATAAACTCGATCATCACGATAGTCGCTGTTTTTGCGGCGATGGTCTACACGAGCTGGTACCTCACGATAATCGTGCTTCTGTTCATCGGTCTGCAGTTCTTCGTTGTAAAGCAGGTCGGCGGCAGGAGCGGAAAATACTTTATCTCACAGCAGAATTCGCTCGGCAAGGTCAACGGCTACATCGAGGAAATGATAACGGGTCAGAAGGTCGTCAAGGTCTTCTGTCACGAACAGAAGGCTCAGGAGGACTTTGACAAGCTCAACGAGGAGCTTTACTCGGCGTCCTACAACGCAAACCAGTTTGCAAATATGCTCATGCCGATCATGGCTAATATCGGAAATCTGCAGTATGCGGTCATTGCGATCATAGGCGCAGTCATCAGCGTATCTACAGGCGGAATGCTGACTCTCGGTTCGATAGTCTCGTTCCTCCAGCTTTCAAAGAGCTTCAGTATGCCGATCGGTCAGGTCTCACAGCAGCTCAATTCCGTCATTATGGCGCTTGCGGGCGCAGAGCGTATCTTCTCTCTTATGGACGAGGAGAGCGAGAAGGATGACGGCTACGTAACGCTTGTCAATGCAAAGAAGGAAAACGGCGAGATTGTCGAGTGCGAAGAGCACACTGGTCTGTGGGCGTGGAAGCACCCCCACGAGGACGGAACGGTAACATATACACAGCTTAAGGGCGACGTTCGTCTCAATGATGTTGACTTCGGATACGTTCCCGAAAATATCGTGCTTCACAATGTCGGACTTTACGCTCAGCCGGGTCAGAAGGTCGCATTTGTAGGCGCTACCGGCGCAGGAAAAACGACGATCACAAATCTTATCAACCGTTTCTACGACATCGCAGACGGAAAGATCAGATATGACGGCATCAATATCAACAAGATAAAGAAAGCCGATCTTCGCCGCTCGCTCGGAATAGTTCTCCAGGATACGAACCTCTTTACGGGCACGATCATGGACAATATCCGTTACGGCAAGCTCGACGCAACAGACGAGGAGTGCATCAGCGCGGCGAAGCTTGCAAACGCTCACAGCTTCATTTCTCGTCTTCCCGACGGGTACGACACGATGATCGACGGAACGGGCGGCAGCCTTTCTCAGGGTCAGCGCCAGCTTCTCTCGATCGCCAGGGCAGCGGTCGCAGATCCGCCTGTTATGATACTTGACGAGGCTACTTCTTCTATCGACACCAGAACGGAGGCTCTCGTATCTCAGGGTATGGATTCGCTGATGAAGGGCAGGACGGTCTTCGTTATTGCGCACAGGCTCTCGACAGTCCGCAACTCCGATGTGATAATGGTGCTGGAGCTTGGACGCATCATCGAGAGAGGATCGCACACCGAGCTTATCGCGAAGCACGGAAAGTACTACCAGCTCTACACGGGCGCATTCGAACTTGAATAACAGCAAAAAACTGCCGGGCGGCAAAGCTCGGCAGTTTAGTTTTTTAACTTTCTCTGTTGATCCTGAATGCGATCGAGTTTTTCAGATATTCGAGATACTCCTCGTCTCTGCACATAGCTTTCCCGGGAGTATCGGAGAGCTTCGCAACGGGGTTTGAGTTGACATATTGCAGCTTTATGACGATGTTGAGCGCCTCTTTGTCCGTATCGTTCGAGCAGAACGTACCTATCCCGAAGGATACCTTCGATCTTTCCCTGAAGTAGTCGTAGAGTGCCTGCGCCTTGTCAAAATCGAGACTGTCGCTGAAAAGCAGGAGCTTTGTGCGGGGATCGACGCCGAATTTTTTGTAGTGCGCTATGATCTTTTCGCCCCACTCGTAAGGGTCGCCGCTGTCGTGGCGAACGCCCGTGTAGTTGTTGACATTGGAGCGGGTGAAGTCGAGCAGGAAGAGGTCGGTCGTGATCGTGTCGGTCAGCGCCGTTCCGTTGTCTCCGTTGTACTCGTCGTACCAGTCCTTCATAGCGTAGTGGTTGGTGTACGCAAGCGGGATAGAGTTGATCCCCTGATACATCTGTACAAATTCGTGAGCGTATGTGCCGATCGGTGTCAGGTCGTATTTCATCGCAAGGTATACGTTCGATGTTCCGACACAGTTTTTCGTCTCGCTCGTAAGCCTTCTTACGACCTCGTCCTCCCACTCGCGTGAAAGTCTTCTGCGGCAGCCGAATTCAGCGAAGGTGAAGGTGTATGTGCCGTCGTTGAACGCTTTTATCTTGGCGTCGAGACGTTCCTTTGCCGAGGTCAGAAGCTCGTCGTAGTTGTATTTCATTCTGAAGTAAACTTCGTTGATGATCTCAAGCAGATATATCTCAAACTGCATAACGGAGAAGAGCGGCCCGTTCACGACGACGGAAAGCTCGCCGCTGTCGCTGAGCTTGATCGTCACATAATCCCTGATCGGGTGCCAGAGCCTTAGAAAATCAACGTAGTCGTTTTTGATAAAGCGGATCGAGCGCAGGTAATCAAGCTCCTTTTTTGTGAAATAAAGTGTGCAGAGGTGATCTACCTGAGCCGATATTTCATCGGCGATCTGCCGTGTGAAGACAACGCCCTTGTTTCTGCATTTGAAATGGTATTCGCCCGTAAGATTTGTGTGCTTGTGGAAAATGACCTGGTTCATATTGAACTTGTACAGGTCGGTGTCGAGAAGCGAGGTAACAATCGGGGGAAGCTTCATATTCGTATTCAATGCCGTATCCTCCTGTTGTCAGACGGGAATACCGTTTTCTTTGCAGAGCGCTCTCCAGTCGGAGTACTCGTCGAGCAGCAGAGTGTAAAGCTCGTCGTCTGAAAGGTCTCCGAGATCGTTGACGCTTGCGAAGTTTGCGTTGTCGATGAAGCGTCCCTTTAGTGTGTCGAGACGCTCGAGAAAGTCAAACTTCTCCTTGCCGATACCGATGAACTTCCAGAAAATATTGTGCTTGGAAGCGTCGGTGAGTACCTGCTTGGAGGCGGTCTTGTCTGAGTTTGCGCCGTCCGTGATGAAAATTACGAATGTGGGGATCTTTGCAGGTTCCCTGAAAGCAAATCGGTTCGTGATCTCCTGCATGATCGGGGCGTAGCAGGTGCCGCCGAAGTGATCCTTCTTGGAGAGAATGATCTTGCTGACGTAGCCGTCGAGGTTGTCGGGAGTTACGGCGTCGAGCTGCTTGTAAACCGAGTCGAACCAGTAGAAATCAAGCTCTGCGTTGTCATCAAAATACATCGCCATAGGGAAGATACGTTCGAGGAGCGTCTGCACCGTGCCGTCCTTGTACATATTCCTCATCGAACCTGAGTGATCGAGCGCGAAAACGACTCTCGCCATGCTGCCCGCAACGGAAGACTTGACAGCCTTATCCTCGATGATGTCCTTTCTGAGTGTGAGCTTTTTATTCAGCTCGGGGTTTTTTGTCAGTGTCAGTGCCATAAGCCAGCCTCCTTAAAAATATTGTTTCAATTATATCATACACGAGAGAAAAATGCAAACCATTGCGTCAGGTACCCATGCGGGCACAGGCATATACGCGAACTCAGTTTATCGTATGCGTTACCATTCGTGCCGCGGCGGGCAGTGCCCGCTGACAATTACGCGAACTCAGTTTATCGTATGCGTTGCCATTTGTGCCGCGGCGGGCAG
>ONIC01000183.1 GCA_900317815.1 uncultured Eubacteriales bacterium
CTCTGCGAAGCAGAAGCACCGACCGAGGCGGCAGCCGAGAAGCGGGTCTCCGGTGGAGACCTCTGCGAAGCAGAAGCACCGACCGAGACGGCAGCCGAGACTAAAGATGCAAGCAAGATGAGTGCTCAGTTCGTAGAACGTGATTTATTCAGTGGCTCCTTAAGGAGTCACTGATGATATTCAAGCACCTTCACATAATCGTTCTCGCAAAGCACCTTTGACCCGAAACCGTAGCCTTTTCTTACCGCAGCATCATCTTTAATCGCTTCAAAGCTGTCAGAAAAATACCGCAGAAGGGCAGCTCCGGTCGGCGTGCAAAGCTCCGCTCTCAATGCGCCGCTCGTGTACGGGATATCACGCAGCAGGTACTTGGCAGCGGGCGAAGGAACAGGCATTACCGTACCGTTTCGCCACCTGATCTCACCATATCCGACTTCCACGGGCGAAGACACAGTCCTGTCGGGAGAAAGCATTTCGAACAGCGTACATACTCCTGCGATATCAGCGATCGCGTCGATCCTGCCGAGTCGTGTAAAGTGTACCTGCGTCACGGGCGTCTTGTGTACAAAGCTCTCAGCTTCGGCAAGCAGCTTGTAGATGTCAAATGTGCGTGTTCTGACACTCTCGGTCAAAGCAAGCCCTGATACGGTCCTCTCGATATCGTTCATCGAAACGCGTTCGTTAGACGGAGCGCCGACAAAGCCCTGTTCCTCCTGTATACCGTCAACGATAACGGAAATGTGGGCGCCTGTCACCCCCGAGCTTGTAACGCTGCTGCGGCGGAATGCAACACGATCAAGCCCGGACGAATTCATCTTATCGATAAAGCAGAGCGGATCGTCAAGCAGCTCCGACAGCGCCGACATCAGCATATCGCCCGACGCACCCATCGAGCAGTCTATGTAGATCTTTTTCATAAATCTGTATCTCCTGTACAAAAAGCATTGCCGCAAAGGAGATCGCTCCCCTATGCGGCAGTTGATACCTGTCATTCAGATTTGTTGTCCTTGATAAGCAGGGCGCGCAGTCCGAGGATCATCAAGGGTACGAGAGCCGCCTGAACGAGAAGTCCGATAAGTCCCGTCCTGATCTGATCCAGGATCATTCCTGCGGTAAACGGCACAAACGCCCCGAATAAAAATACCGAGCCGAGGAAGAGCAGTCGTCCCGCAAGCTGAGCGCAGATCACCGCGGGGAATGCCCAGAGGCCGTTCTCCGAGATCTTCTTTGAGAAAAGACCCGACACAGCGGCAAATACGGCAAGCTCAAACACCATAAACGGCAGACGTGCGGCTGCGGGCATCGCGTTACCCATCAGAGACGTTACAAGAAAGCTTGCGAGCGGAGAGAGGATTCCGACTGTCAATCCCCACTTCGTGCCGAGCAGACAACCGCCTATCAGAACGGGCAGATACATTGGCAGCCACTTTACGCCGCCCGGCTGACCGAGCGCCAGATGAACAAGCTGCGGCAGGACGACCGCCAGAGCGACAAGCCCTGCGGAAACGAGAGTCTTGTATGTCACTCTCCTTTTTGCGTCAATATTTCTTAATGCTAATGCGTTTTCAAACATAAGTGTCAGTCCCCCCCTCAAAGCGTGAACGGTTTCAGGTTTTCTACGGCAGCTGCAGGCTCAATGCGGACTTCGTCGTTATCAAGATCTATGAGAATGTAGCGGTCGTTTCCCATGCCCATTTCCTTCATGCAGCTCAGCTGACGATGTCCGTGGCGGGTTTCGATCCGTTCAACGAGATCATGGTGTTCCTCTTCCTTCATTGCGTATACGAGGTCTATACAAGCCTGATCGAGCGCCAGTATATCGAGAGATGCCAGTATTCCGACATTCGGAGTAACGACAGGCTGAGCCGCAACGCCCTCGCAGTCGCACGATACCGACATATTTCTCATAACATTTATATAAGAGATCCTCTTGTCGAAATAGTCGATCGTCGCCTTTGTTGACTCTGTTATGCGTTCCATAAGCTCTTCCTGATCTACAGACCACATATTGTCGCTGCCGCTCATGGTGTGGATCCACATTTTACCGATCCTGCCGTCCGCACAGCCGATACCGATGTTTTTATTGGAGCCGCCGAAGCCGCCCATTGCGTGACCCTTGAAGTGAGTGAGAACAAGAAGCGAGTCGTAGCTCGTCATATGGGAGCCGACAGACATTTCCTGCATCCACTTTCCGCCCTTGATCGGCAGAAGCTCGGTACCGTCCTCGTCCATAATATCGACAGGGCAGAAAGTCCAGCCGTTGACCTTGAGAGTTTCACGGTGCTGTTCCGTTGTGAAACGGGCGCCCGCATAGTAGGTATTTGTTTCTACGATCACTGCGTTATTGAGCTCGGGTTCTGCTTTAAAAAGCGACTCTACCCAATCGTGCGGGATAATATTCGGTCCCTTAGGTTCGCCCGTATGCAGCTTGACGGCAACCTTGCCGGTGATCGGAGCATTGACCTTCTCGTAGACCTTTCTCAGCCCCTCTGCGGATAGATCGCGCGTAAAATACACGATCGATTCGCCGCCTGTACGTTCACTGTAGGGAACATACCTTTCCCCTCCCGTACCGGGAGTTTTCTTGTCATTTGTCATTGAGATCACCCTTTTCTGTAAATTTTTTCCGCAAACATCGATCTAAGCGAACGATATGTGTAATTTTACCATAATTATCGGATTTTTTCAAGAGTTTTATGCGGTTTTTATCAGACAATTTTTGTGTAATAAACTCAATTTTTACAAAATATACATAAATTTCTTATACAGTTGACATAGAGTGTGTAATTTGATATAATGATACCATATTTCTGCACAATATTCAATAACGGAGGGATACTTATGATCTGCGGAAACTGCGGGAACAACATTCCCGACAATATCTCGTTCTGTCCTGTCTGCGGAAGCAGGGTCGCCGCACAGGAAACACCTGCGCAAAACGAGATTCCTACAGCGGAAACACCGGCTTACCGGGCAGCAAACAGCGACGCTGCGCCTGACAAAAAGAAACCCGTAAGACAAAAGAAAGAAAGACCGCCCAAGCCACAGTCCGATACAACGTTAAGACAGTACATAACGCCAAGCATCGGCACGGCGCTTATCTCGGCGTTTCTCTGCGCCGAGCTTCTGCCATATCTTTTGCGGTCTGTATTGATGCTTGCGACAAAGGCTCCGCTTGCCGCACCGATATCCAATCTTTGTGCAATTGCGGGATACGCTGCGGCATTCGGTCTGCTGACGCTGTTTTCAAAGCTGATCGGCGGACGCTCTCCGCTGTCCGGCGCTTTGCTGTTCACTTCAATATTCGGAGCATTCCGCGCATTGTCGCCGTTTGTTCTGTCGCTTGGTGACGACGGAGTAACATCAAAAACAGTTGTCGTATACATCATCTATGCACTGCTGCACGTAATTGCCGCAATTGCGCTCACAGTACCGCTCCCCTCGCTCTTTGTAAATGATGAACAAAAGCACGGCGGCAGGTTCACAGCGGCAATATGCGCCCTACTCGGGATTATTTCCGCCGATATCCTCCAGACTGTCTTTTTCTGCCTGCCGTTTCAGCGGACACCGTCATTTCTCGGCTCTGCTTCGGGATTTTTACTGATATCCGCCCTGGAAGCCGCATTTTTCACGCTCGGGGCAAAGGTCATTGTGAAAAGAAGCAGGTCAAAGCCCGCAAAAGCACCTGCAAGGAAGGTCACGCTCATTACAGGAGGCGCTGCTGCGGCTGTTGCTGTCGTATTTCTGTTTGTCGGAGTCGGCCCGCAGAATGTGCTCGTAACGGCACGAAATGACGTTGTAACGGCGCTTGTTGATGCAGATTACATACTCGCATCGGGAGATATGAATACTGCGCTGTACTGTTTCAAACTGACGGGAGAACACGCAGAGGCATGGTCAACGCTTGCAAACGGCGATAGCTACAGCGTTCCCGACGAATACTCCGATGACAAGGCGCTGCTGTATCTGACATTTCTAAACAACAGCGACAGAATGGAACATTATATGGTGACCGACTTTGACCCCGAGGATATAGGTATGTTCGGTCCGCTGATGCTCGATCACTACAGCAAAGCAGAGCAGCTTTCCGAAGATCAGAAGGCTCACCGCAGTGAGGTCATTGAACTGTGTATAGGAAGCGGCGCTTTTGTCAACGAATATCCGACAATGGATATGATAGAAAAAAACAAAGACGAGCTTATCAGGCTCTCCGAAGCGGAGGATTCCTACTCAAAATATATGCGTATAGCCGAGATCTTCGCAGGCGTACAAAAGGGCGAAACGGGAAGCGGAAGCGCAATAAACAGTTTTCTGGATATGGCCGAGGAATACCCCGACGATTTCAGGATACAGGCTATCGCATCTATCATAGGATCCGAAAACAAATCCGACAACGCCGGTCATTATAAGCGCACGAGCGAAGCGATCCTGAGATTTCTGAGATGTGCCGAAGAACAGCCCGAGCTTATCGCAGGCAGCGAGAATATAACCGCTGTCAAAACTACAGCCGCAGGTATGCTCATCAATATCAAAGAATATGAAACAGCAGAGAGCATTCTCAACGACGTACTCTCGGCCGATCCTAACAGCAGAGCGGCAAAGCAGCATCTTGCTTTGTGCTATATGGAGCTGGGTCAGACGGATAAAAGCCGCAAGCTTGCCGAAGAAATGATAAAAGACTGCCCCGACGATGTTACGGCACTTTGGACGCTCTTTAAATGTGCGATAAGCGGCGGCGACACCGAGGAAGCTATAGATGCCGCTTCTAAAATAGCGGACGCTGTCAAAGACGGAGTTCTCGACGGCGACTCTCTCTTGTTCAACTGCGTATCAACTCTTTCGATGAATGACAGCACCGCAGGCTTTACTCATAAGGTCTACAGCGAGGACACCGCCGACGAGCCTGTAAAGCAGATCAAGTCAAACGATTTCCTCGATCAATACTGTGCCGCAGTATACTATGAAAAGGAGATGCGCTCCTACGACATTGCGCTGACTCACGTTGACAAGGCGCTCGGGTATCAGCCGCAGTCCTCAAGGCTGTGGTACCTTAAGGGTCTGATCTATTATAATATGGAGGACTTCAAGAATTCGGAGCAGGCTCTTCTCAAGGCTGACGCTCTCGATCCGAACGATCTTTCGATCATGTATGCGCTCGCAAACACCTACGACGGTATGGAAGAATATGCGAAGGCATACGATTACTGCGAAAGATGCATCGCAAAGTACCCCAACGGCGCAGACCACGATGAAGATGTTTTCGGAGCGATGCCGCACGCCGCAGGTCTTGCGGGCAGACTCGAAAAATATGTGAAAGGAGATAATTGATATGACCGCTGTTTTATGTGTGATAATGTTTGTCATCTCTGTACTTTCGGCATTTCTTTTCAACTGCTCGCTGCTGTTTTCTATAGCTGCGGCTCTGATATCGGCGGCGCTGTTCGTCGTTGAAGTGTTCCTGTTCAAGGAATCCAAAGTCAAGAGCGCAGTCATATTCATTGCCGTCCTTTTCGGAATATGCGTGTGTGTATACGCTCCGCCTCGTCCTACAGATCACGGTGTGCTCGACCATGCTAAGATTTTTGAAAAATACATCTCTGCCGTTGCAAGCGGCAAGCAGGACAAAACCGAAGAAGCGCTCACAGAGATCACCGAAAAGTACGGCGAAGACGATTATACTCGCTATATACATATCGGCTCACTCGTTGAGTCGGGAAATATCAGCAAAGCCGAGGAGCTTGTTTCGGGTTTTTCCAACAAACACGGACAGCTTTACCTGATGGCATGGGAGGAGATAATCAATAAGAAGTATGTCTCCGAAAAGGAGGTCGGAGAAGCGCTTCTGCCGCTCTTTATAGATGCTGCCGACTACGATCCCGATTGGTGGTATCCGGCAAAAAACGCCGGTGGTCTGCTCTATGACAGGGGAGAATACAGCAAGGCGGAATACTATCTTACACGCGCGCTGACCTGCGCAAAAGAGGACGATCCCGAACTGCTTTATTATCTCGGCGCAACTCTTTGCGAACAGGAGCTGTATGAAAAAGGCATTCCGCTGCTCAATGAGGCTTATGATCTCGGGATAAGCGAGGATTATTACGGAAATATTGCCTACTACGTTTCGAGATCCGGAATGGGAGGTAACGCTGATGATCAATAATGTTCTTAAAAAGCTGTCTGCACTCATCGTCTGCGCTGCGATCATAACGGGCTCACTTTCTGCGGCAGCACCGTTTACGGCACAAGCGGACGCATTCTCAGATCAGATCGACAAGGGTTCGCTCGCCGTTACACAGTCATTCCTTGACAACTTCACCGACGGCGAAATAAAAGCCGAGCTTCCGAAGGAGAAGTCATTCTACGGCAAGGTATACAAAACGAGCCGTGACACTGCCGAGAATATCACCCTTGCGAAAGGGCTCGGCTACGCTGAGAAGCTGATATATTTCGGAAAACGCGGCACAACAAAGGTGCTCAACTATATAGGAAGAAAGGGTATCGAAAAGTACGGAAAGTACGCGAATATGAAAGCGCCCTACAAATTCCGAAAAGGCAAAATGACAAAACAGTACTCGGAATTTCTCCGCGGCAAGTTCAATCTGAAGCAGTCGAAGATGCTTGCGGGAAAGCAGGCTACTCCGTTTTCCTTCGGTAAGACTATAGGGAACGGTGTAAATATCGGAGTAGGTTTGTACGGATTTAAGAATATGATGGATAATCCGACGATCGGGTTCAAGAGTCCGTTCCTTGAATTTACGGGCAATGCTATCCGAGGAATAGGCAACACCGCGACCGTCGCATCGGGAATAGTTGATTATATCCCGTGTGTACGCACCTTCAAACCCGCAGTTGACGCTCTTGCAGATGTATTTCTAATTTCAGATATCCTTTTCAACAACGAATTCACTGTCGAGATAACGAACGATATTTACGACGCTTTGCACGAATACAACGAAGAAAACGGGCGAAAAGGTCCGCTGAGTTATGTGCTCGCCGTAACTGATTTTATAGACGACAGCAAAAACCTTATCGACCTGACACTGCAGGAGGGCATCAACAACGGTGCCGATTGGCTGGATTACTGGATATACGGCATTGAAGGCGATGAAAACGAGAAGTACCTCGAGGAACTTAAGAAAAAGTGCAAGGGCAACACGTTCCAGGGCAACGGCGTCGGAGTTTACAAGCCGAACATCTACCTCTACCCCGTCGATGATACTCAGGTGTCCGTTACATTTGAAAGAGCGGAGCTTCTCACAGTAACAGATCCGCCGTATGAAAACGGCTGGCTCGCAGAAGCGCATCACGACGGTACTCTCGAGGTAAACGGTCAGAGCTTCGGCTATCTTTTCTATGAGTCTCTGACAGACCCGAACGATTATCAGACAGACGAAGGCTTTGTGATACCCGCAGATACGCGCGAGGCGGAATTCAACAGGATACTCACCGAATACGGACTGAACGACACCGAGATCAGAGATTTCTGCAAATTCTGGTGTGAAAAGCTCGACGAGGGCTGCGACTATGCGATGTATCCGCAGACTGACGACACACTCGACAAGACGATGCCGCTTGACATATCCCCCGCGCCCGACTCAAAGCTGCGTATATGGTTTGCTTTCGTAAAGAACGGAACACCCGGCAATACGCCTGATACAGAACGCTTCGATCGGACAGGCTTCACTGCGGTCGAGTGGGGCGGCTTCTTCCTCGAGAAAGACTGACAGACAAAAAAAGCTCCGTCGTGATATCGGCGGAGCTTTTGCTGTAATTATTCTGACAGATAACCGTCATATTCCATTGTATTTCTCGATTCGCATCTCAGCGTGACATCATGATCGGGCATAACAAAAGTCAGGATATAACCCTTGTCCTCCGAATAGACGACATCAAGGTCGGCGCCGTCAAGATAGAAGCTGTAGTCGGTGTCAGTCGCAATGATATCGTAATAAAGCGTCACCTTGCTTCCCTCTTTATATGTCTGTTTCGCATTTGAATAACACGACATCTGACCGCTGTAATCAACACGGTAGAAGTCCCCGCAGCCCGACAGGATCAGACATAAAAAAGCGGCGCATAAAGAAACGAAAAATAGTTTTTTCATTGATGTATCTCCTTATGCTCTGTTTGCGAAATACTCTCTGACAGCGCACACCTTGTCGGCTGTCGAGACTACCCACGCTTCGATGCACATCGGCGGGTGGAGAATAGTTGCGGGGAACATATGAGATCTGATAATATTCTGCTGCTTTTTATTCAAATCGAAATGGGTATTTGCGTTGCTGAGCGCTACCTTCGGGTGAAGCCAGCAGTGGATACCGTCCTCTCTGATACGCCCCTCGTGCCAGTTGTAAAGGAAAAAATCGTGAAGCATACCGCCGACGATGATATTTTCCTTCTGCCTTTTGTCAAGCGAAAGCTTGTCGGCGATCTTCAGGCTCATATCGACGACGTTTACACAGTGGTCAAATACGCTCATCGTCCCATGATGAGGGTACTCGCGCATTTTTGAGATCATATCATCATTTTTGAGCCTTCCGAAAAGCTCTTTTTCCGAATCATTCAAACTTCCCAACGTCATCACCTTCCAACTCTTGTCGATTTTTATAAAATAAATCAACTTGTGCTGTTATAATTATATCATATTATTTTGTGGTTGTCAACATATCAGATTATTATTGCATACGCTTTGACTCAAGTTAGTATCCGCCAGTCCCATTACTGATCCATTATAGCTTTAGTAACATATTTAAGGAGACACTGATTAAAGCGAGTGCTCATATTGCGCCGTCAGATTTTTAGGCAAATTGTTTGAAAAAACCGCACGAATACTGTCC
>ONIC01000117.1 GCA_900317815.1 uncultured Eubacteriales bacterium
AAGGGAGTTGAGTGCAATATGACGAAAAGATGCAAGCAAGATGAGTGCTCAGTTCGTAGAACGTGATTTATTCAGTGGCTCCTTAATGCTCAAGTCCTGCTTTAAGACGTGACAGTCCGTCCTCGACATAAGCTCTCGGGCAGGCGATATTCATACGCATAAATGATCGTCCTGCTTTGCCGTAGTGCGAGCCCGCCGTAAGGAAAAGCCCCGTTTCCCTGCGTATTCTTTCGGCAAGCTCGTCTGTGTTTTCACAGATATCCGAGAAATCAAGCCAAAGAAGATACGTTGCGTGGGAGTCTGTAACACGCACCCCGTTAATATGCTGCGAAACAAATTCTCTGACCGCCCGCTTGTTCTCCGCAAGGTAGCTGCGAAGCTCGTCAAGCCAGCTCTCGCCCTTTGTAAACGCCGCTGCAGCCGCATTGACGGCAAAGGCGTTAGGCTCTGCGACCTCATCTGTATTTATACCTCTCCACACCTTATGATAAAGATGCGGATCGTGTACATATATCGCAGATGTCTGCAGACCGGCGAGATTAAACGTCTTTGTCGGAGCTATACACGTAATGCTTATATCTCTGCACAGCTCTGATACCGAGGCAAACGGAGTGTATTCATACCCGGGATCGGTCAGGTCGCAGTGTATCTCATCGGAGACGACGTTTACGCCGTGCTTTTTGCAAAGCTCACCGATCCTTTGCAGTTCGTCTTTACTCCAGATATTGCCCGTGGGATTGTGCGGATTGCACACGATCATCAGCGAGGTCTGCTCATCGGAAAGCCCTTTTTCAAGGCGTTCGAAATTGATCGAGTAAACACCGTTTTTGTAATCGAGCGGACACTCGAGCGCACGGCAGCCGTTATTCACAATAGAATTGAAAAATGTATTGTAGACGGGTGTCAGCACAAGTACGTTTTCGTTCGGAGTCGTCAGCTTGCGCACGATGCTTGAAAGCGCAGGGATCACGCCCGTACAGAACATCAGACGCTCCTTTTCCATTTCAAGTCCGTGACGGCGCTTCCACCATGAAATATACGCCTCGTACCACTCATCGGGAATGATCGTATATCCGAAAATACCGTGACTTACACGCTGCTCAAGCGCATCAATTATCTCGGGCGCTGTTCTGAAATCCATATCGGCGACCCACATCGGAAGCTCGTTTTCCGCAATATCCCATTTGAGCGAGTTTGTGCCTCGTCTGTCGGTGATCTCGTCAAAATTATACATTTTTGTCACTCCTTTATCCATTCGGGTCTGTCGGACTGTTTTTTTATGTCGGTACATTTTATCACGGCGCCGCCGACCCTGTCTTTTTCTATAATAAGCTCACCGATGCTCTGTGCTGTGATCGTGCCGCTTTTCGGGTTTAAAATGCTCGTGATGCCTGTTGATATATCTGCGCTGACGCTTGAAAACTCAAACGCAAGTGTCGTGTCGATCAGCCTGCAGTTTATCATTGTAAGCTCGTCGATGTAGCACAGTCCCTGAAGGCTCTCTATAGTACAGTTTACGAGCGTGAGCTTTTTGGAATTCCATCCGAGGTACTCACCCGAGATGAACGAGTCATAGACCGTGACATTCTCGCTGTTCCAGAACGAATCCTTTGTGAGCAGCCTGCTGTTTCTGACAGTGACGTTTTTGCACCCGTCAAAGGAGTAGTTGCCGAAAAGGTGCAGCTCATTTATATCAAGATCCTCTGAATTCATCGCAAAATAGTCGCCCTTTGCGCCGACACGGTCGAGCTTTACTCCCTTGCAATGCCAGAGCGTCTCCGCAGCGTCGGAAAAGTCGCTGTTTTTTATGGTGATATTGGTGCAGCGTCTGAAATTCTTCGGAGCCTCGATCATACTGTCCTCAATATTGATATTCTCAGTGTACCACACTCCCGCGCGGGCATTCGTATACCATGAGCAGCCCTTTACATTGACATTTCTGCAGTACCACAGCGGATATTTCCATCTAAAGAGCGAGTTTTCAAGCGTGATATCGCTGCACTCCTTGAGCGGTGACTCTCCGTCTTCAAATACGGTCTCACTGATAAGCAGTCCGCTTTTTCCGTAAAGCGCTCTTTCTCCCGTAAGTATTTCCTGTCTGATCTCTTTCATTTTAAACTCTCCCAAAAGATTACTGTAATTTCATTATAACACATTTTTACAAAACACACAAGAACCGGCGGGCAGTGTCCGCTGACGTATACGCATATTTAGGAGACACTGATTAAAGCGAGTGCTCATATTGCGCGGTCAGATTTTTAGGCAAATTGTTTGAAAAAACCGAAGTAATACTGACGTATTTCAAGGTTTTTGAGGGCAATTTGACAAAAAGATG
>ONIC01000187.1 GCA_900317815.1 uncultured Eubacteriales bacterium
GTACAGCTCATCGCACGTCACGGCAACGCTGCATAAGCTGACCTGGCTCAAGATCCTGCACTGCGAGATCGGCTCCGACAGAAAGTATAACTATCAATTCCTTGTCACCCCGGAAGATCACCCCGAGTGCTTCGGCAAAGCGGCGTGAATGGGAGGTGACATACTATGTGCAGCAACAGAAAAATCAAACGTATAAAACGAAATCGCGTCCAATGCCGCAAATGCGGTGATATAATAGAATCCAAGTCCGTATACGACTTTGTGACTTGCTCATGCAAGAGTTGTTACGTTGATGGGGGAAAGTGCTATGTTCATGTCGGGGCTTCTGATATGAATGATGTGGTTGTTTTGACAGAGTACGAAGAGGAAAAAGATTAGGTGTATTGTTTTTTGTTCTTAATTTATAATGCTCTGATTGAATACACTTGAAATGTGATTATCCGCCTGTATTTTGTATTTGGAAATATAAACAACTAATATTTGATTGACCTTTTATGCATATTGTGGTATAATAACACAAAACACTTCTTATAATTTTTTCTTATCGGAAGCGGGGTGCCGTCATGACCATACTGTCAAAAAAGGATATGTCCGAGGAGGATATTAAGCTACAATATATCACACCTGCTATTCTTGCAAAGTGGGATAAAAGCCGTATCACGATGGAAACAAAAATTACCGACGGCAGAATCTGTCTGACAGGCAATCTCGTTTATCGTGACAAAAAGAGTGCAAAGTTCGCCGATTATGTTTTGTATTGGAACAGCAGCTTTCCTATTGCTATTGTCGAAGCAAAGGATAATAATCACTCCGTTTCATTCGGGCTGCAGCAGGCTATCACATACGGCACGATGATGGACGTGCCTTTCGTGTACAGCTCTAACGGCGACGCTTTCTATGAACACGATATGCTAACGGGAAAGGAACGTCTTATACCGCTTGACGAATTCCCTACGCCCGATGAGCTGATCGAACGCTACAAATCCGCTGCCAACGGCGGCAAAGGTTTATCCTCCGACGAGCTTTCGGTTATCGGTCAGCCGTATTACACAAGCCAGAACACTTACGAGCCGAGATATTATCAGCGTGTTGCGATAAACAGAACGGTTGACGCAGTTGCACGGGGCAAAAACAGATTGCTGCTTGTAATGGCCACGGGAACGGGCAAAACATACACGGCGTTTCAGATCGTGTATCGTCTTTTGAAAAGCGGAATGAAACGCAAGATACTTTACCTTGCCGACAGAAATATACTTGTCGATCAATCCATTCAGCAGGATTTTGCTCCGCTCGAAAAGGTGACACATAAGATCAGCGTTGCAAAGGACAACAAAACAACAATAACATCTCATCAGGTGTATTTTTCATTGTATCAGCAGCTTATCGGCGATGATGACAAAGAGCATTTCTCGGAACTGTTTGACAAGGATTTCTTTGATCTTATTATCGTTGATGAGTGCCACCGCGGAAGCGCAAAAGAGGACAGCAAGTGGCGGCGTATACTTGAATATTTCTCGTCTGCCGCACAGATCGGTATGACGGCTACGCCAAAAGAAACAACATACACATCTAACATCACATATTTCGGCGAACCGCTTTATGTTTATTCTCTCCGTAACGGTATCGAGGACGGTTTTCTCGCTCCGTTTAAGGTGATAGCCATAACTACCGATATAGGAGATTATTGGCGGCCTGTCAAAGGTCAGCGGGATATTTACGGCAACGAGATCGAGGACAGAATTTATAACAATTCAGACTATGATTACAGCATCATAATCGAAGACCGTATCAATCAAGTTGCAAGTGAAATAACAAATTATCTTAAAAGCACCGACCGTATGCAAAAGACGATCGTTTTCTGCGCAACGGAGGAAGCCGCGGAGCGTATGAGGATAGCTTTGACGAATCTCAATTCAGATATGTGTGCTAAAAATCCCGATTATGTTGTCAGGATAACAGGCTCGGACGATTACGGAAAGAGCAAGCTCGATTATTTTATTTCCGTATCTTCACCGTATCCCGTGATTGCCACGACGTCAAAGCTGCTTTCAACAGGTGCGGACTGCAAAATGACAAAGCTGATAGTACTTGACGAGAATATAGGCTCTATGACGGAATTCAAGCAGATAATCGGCAGAGGAACACGGCTTCGTGAAAAAGAAGGCAAAACGCATTTCGTTGTTATGGATTTCAGAGGTGTTTCAAGATTATTCTACGATCCCGAATGGGACGGACCTATCGAAATTGATCCCAATTATCACACTCCAAAGCCGAAACCGAAAACCGACGATCCCGTATCGCCGCCCGATGATCCTATCGATCCGCCCGATGATCCTCAGCCGAAGCCGTATGTCGATGTAAGCGGCTGCAGGGTGCGAATAATCAACAAGGTCGTTTCAGTATACGACGCAGACGGAAAGCTGCTACGATATGAGAATATAGTCGATTACACAAAGACGAATATTCTCGGAAAGTATGCCGATCTCGAACATTTCATAAGGGAATGGAACGGCGAGAAAAAGAAGCGCGCTATATCCGATCTGCTGAAAGAGCACGGCATTGATCTCGAAGCACTGAAAAAAGATCAGGGTATGAGCGAGCTTGACGATTTTGATTTCATCATTCACATTGCTTTCGACAAAAAGCCGCTAACTCGCAGAGAGCGAGCAAACGGCGTAAAGAAAAGAGATTTTATTAGCAAATACAGCGGTACGGCGAGAGAGGTCATTGAAGCGCTGCTCGAAATGTATTCAAACGAGGGCATTTCTCAGATAGAGGATACGCAGGTGCTTAAACTCGACCCGTTCATCAGAATGGGCAAGCCTGCCGCGATAGTCAAGCTCTTCGGCGGTAAAGCCGGCTATCTCAAAGCCGTTAAGGAGCTTGAAGAAGAGATATACAAGGTGGTTTAATAGATGAGCAGTTTGGGTAATTTCGTAAAGAGATTACGAGATATTATGAGAAACGACGCGGGCATAAACGGTGACGCACAGCGTATTGAGCAGATAGCTTGGCTTCTGTTTCTTAAGGTCTACGACACAAAGGAAAATGATTGGGAATTTGACGACGACGAGTATGAATCTATTATTCCCGAGGAATGCCGCTGGAGAAATTGGGCTGTTGATAACGGAAAAGGAACGGCGTTGACAGGTGATGAGCTTCTTTCCTTCGTCAATAACACGCTGTTCCCGTCGCTGCGCTCGCTGGAGGTTTCCAAGACAACGCCCATAAACAAGGCGATCGTTAAAACAACATTTGAGGATACCAACAACTATATGAAAGACGGCGTGCTGCTGCGCCAGGTGGTCAATGTCATAAACGAATTGCAGCTTGACGATTACGAGGAAAGTCACGCCTTCGGCGAGATATACGAGTCGATACTCAAAGAGCTGCAAAGCGCAGGGTCCGCCGGAGAGTTCTACACACCAAGAGCCGTTACCGATTTTATGGCACAGATGATAAAACCGCAAATAGGCGAGAAAATGGCTGATGAAGCAGTTGCGTAAATGATACGGTGTGCTTTTCGGCACTTTGTTAAGGTGTATCAAATATAAAGTCTTTACTTGCCTTCTGA
>ONIC01000169.1 GCA_900317815.1 uncultured Eubacteriales bacterium
CCCGACTTTATTTTAGACGAAAGTTGTCTCCGCACATCTGATTTTTTCTTCCTTGCGGACAGTATTCGTGCGGTTTTTTCAAACAATCTGCCTGAAAATCTGACGGCGCAATATGAGCACTCGCTTTAATCAGTGTCTCCCTTATTTTTGAGTACATTCTTTTTATGATTATCAAGAATTCCATCACGACAAAAAAAGCTGTAAAGCAATGTTATATATAACCGGCTTATATGAAATGTGTTTACAAGGCTATAGATATCGAAACGGGACTGCACAAAACAGCCCCGTTCAATTTATGTGTTCAGTTCTTCGTCAAGAAGCGGCGTCATACTCTTGGCGCATATCGCAATAGTCGAACCGTTATGCAGAAGCGCCGAAAAAGACGGCGTAATAACTCCGAAAAATCCGAGCGCCATCAGTGCGGAATTAAACGCAAGAATGAAACGATAGTTATCATTGATACGTTTCATCAGCCTACGGCTTAGAATCCTCAGACGCACAAGCTCATAAAGATCGCAGCTTCGAAGCGTTATATCGGCGGTCTCTTTGGCGATATCGGACGCATCACTCATAGCAGCCGAAACATTCGCCTCGGCAAGCGCGGGAGAATCGTTGATCCCGTCTCCTACCATCACCACACGCCTCCCCTCAGCTCTGAGCTTCGATATACAGCCGTGCTTATTCTCGGGCAACACTTGATAACGGTAATCGTCTATCCCGAGGAGCTGCGCCGTGTGCTCCGCCGCTCCCCTGCTGTCTCCCGTCAGCATTACAACGCTCTCAAAGCCCTGCTTTTTAATCTCCGTTATCACGCTTTTGGCTTCACTTCTCGGCGGATCGCTGATACAAAGCGCCCCCGCAAGTTCGCCGCCTATCGCTAAGTATATAACGGAGCTTCCGCTTGCAGTTTCGTCAATGACACGCTGCTGCTCATGCGAAATAATAACGCCCTCGTCCTCTGCGACAAAATGACGGCTTCCGATAACGGCTCTCTTGCCGTAAAGATTCGTTGCGATCCCGTGAGCCACTATGTATATGACCTCGGTATGCTCCTCGGCGTGAGTAATACCTCTCTCCGATGCGGCGTTGACGATCGCCCTCGCTACACTGTGCGGAAAATGCTCCTCGATACAAGCGGCGATCTTCAGAACCTCGTCTTCTTCGTAATCTCCGAATGGCACCACAGCGGTCAATTTCGGCTCGGTATTTGTGAGCGTTCCCGTCTTGTCGAAAACTATCGTATCCGCCATCGCATACTCCTCAAGATACTTTCCACCCTTGACGGTAATATCATGGTCGGCGGCTTCACGTATCGCAGAGATCACAGAAATCGGCACGGACAGCTTTATCGCGCAGGAGAAATCTACCATAAGCAGCGATACCGCTCTGTTTACATTTCCCGTCAGCAGCAGCGCCGCAAAGAAACCCATAAAGCTGTAAGGCACAATGCTGTCGGCAAGCACCTCCGCACGGCTCTGAAGCTGTGATTTCAGAGATTCAGAGCGGCTGATAAGCTCTGCGATCTGACTTATCCGTGTATCTGCAGAAAGAGCCCTGATACGGACAACAATGCTGCCGTTTTCTATGACCGTGCCCGCAAAGACAGAGCTTCCCTCCGTCTTCGAATCAGGCACCGCCTCGCCCGTCATCGACGCTTCGTTGACCTCCGCCTGACCCGAGACGATTTCGCCGTCAACAGGGATCATACTGCCCGTTCTTATACGAACGCAGTCGCCTGCTTTCAACTCCGACGTCGGCACAAGACGCTCGCCGTCTTCATCAACGCGCCACAACTTATCCGTCTTTATCATCAGGCTTTCCGTAAGCGCCGCTTTTGCCTTCTCCTTTGTGTAGCTTTCAAGAAGCGAAGATACAGAAAGCATAAACATCACAGAACCCGCCGTCTTGTAATCCTTTTGCGCAAGACAGGCTGTGACAGACGCGCCATCAAGCACATCGACATTGATATTCATTGTAAGCAGCTCGCCCAGGGCGTTCAGAATATATTTTGCGCCTTTTATCACAGTGATTATCGGGCGCAGTGAAGGCGGTATCAGGAATTTATGAACTATCCTCTTTACGATGAGCCTTGTAAGGTCGCCCTTGAATTTCTCGTCTATCTCTGCTGCGAGCGACGGCTCACTCTCATCGGCTGTGAGGCTCTCAACATCGAGTTGGCGGATAATGTCAGTGATCAGACTCTGGTTGTCGCCCTCATACATTACAAGAATACCGCCGTTTGCCGCTGCAGCCTTAACGTCGGTTATGTATTCATAACCGAGAAGCTCCTGCTCTATCCGTTTTTCGTCCCGCTTTTCAAAGGCGAGCTGTCCGCATCGAAAGCGTACCCTGCCCTCGGAAGCGTATACTATATCAGCCTTCATTGTCCTTAACATCGATTTCATCGGCAGCAGTTGTGTCCGTTTGTGCGGCTCTCTTCCGTGCATCGTAGCACACGTCCTCTGCGTCGTCCTTGATACTCTGAAAAGCTTCTTCCGCATCATACTTAAGCTTCATACCTTTTGCAAGACCGTTGACAGCGACCTCTCTCGCCTTTTTTGATTTAAGGAGCTTTTCTCCCGCGATTACTCCCGCAGCGCCTGCGATAACGCACCAGAGCTTCTGATTCTTTAAGATACCTAACATATTGATCGTCCTTTCTTATTTTGATAATTCTAAAGCAGTTATATGTATATAACCAATAATAGTTTAATACTCCTAACACCAACTTGTCAAGTAGGTATACGAAATTGTAGTTTTTTACTGTGATAAAACGGCAAGTGTAACATTTCCACTTGCCGTTTGTGATTTTTATCTTATTAGTGTAGCTTAAGCCCATACCGTGACAGTATTTACTGCCATTGAGTTTTAAGGAGGCACTGATTAAAGCGAGTGCTCATATTGCGCCGTCAGATTTTCAGGCAGATTGTTTGAAACGACCGCAGGAATACTGCCGTATTTCAA
>ONIC01000023.1 GCA_900317815.1 uncultured Eubacteriales bacterium
ACATAATATCACGTATTTGACCTATACAAATAATTAGAGGCGCGGGAGCAAAGTGAAAATATGTACAAAGCTGAAACGCGTACTGCCTGCGGACGCTTGTCCGCAAAACGGTTGAATTGCGGAAAAAAATATGGTATAATTCGATAATAAAACTATCAGGGGGCGATGCTGTGATAATAGAGGGTGCAATATTTGATATGGACGGGCTTATGATGGATACTGAAAGGCTCGTTTTTGAGAATTGGCAGGAGATAATGACGAAGAAGGGTTATTCATATACGGCAGATGATTTCAGAAAGACGATCGGCAAGCGCCGTATAGAGACCGAGCAAATAATGAAGGCACAGTACGGCGAGGATTTCCCGTATCTTGAATGTGCCGATGAATGCCACGTCTTGTTTATAGAAAAAACAGAAAGGGACGGGATATCGGTCAAAAAGGGACTTTTCGAACTGCTTCAAGTCCTGAAGGAAAGGGGCGTAAAAACTGCCGTAGCCACATCTACACGGAGACCGTCCGCCGAAAGAGTGCTTTCGATGACGGGCGCAATGCCGTACTTTGACGCTGTCGTTTGCGGAGAAGACGTGACCGAAGGCAAACCCGATCCCGAGGTCTTCTTGAAGGCTGCCGAAAGGATAGACGTCGAGCCTCATAAATGCGCAGCGCTCGAGGACAGCCCGAGCGGGATAACGGCAGCTTACAGGGCAGGCATGAAAACGATAATGGTGCCCGACTTCATCGAACCGGACGATGAGATACGAGATATGCTCGACCTGCTTTGCGGAGATCTCGAAGAAGCGATCTCGTTTTTTGAATAAATATGAGAACAGGACATAACCGAAAGCTTCGGTCATGTCCTGTTTTTTCTGCTGTATTCCTTGTAGTCGAGACGCGAACTTACGAGCCTCAGATAATTTAAATCGGTGTTGTAGAAATCATAGAACTTGCGAATGGATTCACATTCTCTTCGCGTAACAATCAGGTGATCCAGAAGAACGACTCCGACGGCTTTGAGTGCCTGTGCAAGCTTCATCGTCACTTCGCAGTCTGCTCTCGACGGGACAGGCGATCCGCTTGGGTGATTGTGCGCAATTACTGCGCTGTCTGCCATCTTGAGAGCTGCTATCGAGCATATCTTCGTGATGTTGATCGAAACAGCATCGTTTGAGCCTTGAACAACAAAGTCGGTATAGATGACCCCACCGTATTCGTCAAGCAGGAGCAGCATGACCTTTTCCTCTTTTGCACCAAGGAATCTGTTTTGCATTACCTTTTTGAGCGCTTCGTAGCGCACGGCAGTGTCCTGTCTGCTGCGGATCAGTGTGCGGCGGTCGGGAGATGTGCTGTCAAGGCATCGGTTTGCGATCTCGGGAAAGTCAGCAATAAGATATGCGCCCTTTTCCGAGACTTTGTTTTTCGTCAGCGTGTCCTTTGTCAATTCGAAGTATGAGCAGGGGTCGTCGCCGTCCTGCAGTTTTTCGTAGAGCACGGATGCATCGTTCGTGTATTCCGCAAAGCAGAGGAAAAGCTCCGCTGCCTCATTTTCGGTGAGAGCGCCGAAGCCGCCCGATTTGCATTTTTCGATCAGCTCAGCATAGCGTGTTGCTTTTTTAGTGCTATTTTGCATGATCTGTCACCGCTTTTGTGTTTCAATGTGTGCTGTTGTAGCTGAAGTAATCGGAACTGGATGCGTTGAAGTCGGGAATGAACGATTCGTCAGCCGAGCTGAGATCCTGCGTGAAGCCCTCAAGATCGAGCTTTGCTGCGTAATCAACAACTTTATCGTACTCTTTTTCCGTAAGTGTACGGTTGATCTCGGGATACTTGTAAGCCTCGCCTGTCGGCGTGTACTGACCGAGAATGCTGACAAGAACGCTCTTGCCGAAGTTTGCGCGTATGCAGTCAAGTATCGCCATTGCATCCTTAGTGTGATTAGGCAGTACAAGTACTCTGATGATCGTACCCTTCTGAACTATGCCGTTTTCATCGAATTTGATGTCGCCCGTCTGGAGGACCATCTCTTCGATAGCCGCAAGAGCGACCTGAGAATAGTTGAATGCGCTCGAATAGCGTTCCGCCATTCTGTTGTCACTGTATTTGAAATCAGGGAGGTAGATGTCAATCTTATCCTCGAGCCTTCTCAGACTGTCAACTGTTTCGTAACCGCTTGAATTGTAAAGAACCGGTATCTTAGGACGGTATATCTCGAAGCTTTCGAGAACCGCTTCTATGTAGTGAGCGGCGCTTACAAGGTTGATGTTGTGAACACCCTGATCTTCAAGGTTGCGGTAGCAGTTAGCGAGCTGCTGCGGCGTGATGAAAACGCCCACATGATTGGCGGAGATCTCGTAATTCTGACAGAATACGCACTTGAGTGTGCATCCGCTGAAAAAGATCGCGCCGCTTCCTCTTTTGCCGCTGATGCAAGGCTCTTCCCAGTAGTGGGGACCGATCCTCGCTACTTTTGGTCTGACTCCCATTTTGCAGAAGCCTTCGCCTTCATACATGGTTCGCTTAGCTCCGCACTGATGCGGACACACATAGCAATGTTCAACACATTCCACAAGCGAAGCCTCCCTTCGGTGTTGATTCAATATATATCGCAGTTTGATCGAATGTGAAAAAATATAAAATAAAGAAGTATATATAGTATTCTATCAGTGATAAACAGTTTTATCAATAGAAGCGGGCATAAAATTATATTTCTTATCTTTGCCCTTTTTTATGCAGATTTCGTAATGATCATCAAATGCCCGAAAGTGTCATCAATGTGTATTGCCCTCTTGTCAAAACACTCCTTTTGATGGTACAATGGAAATATGCTCAGAGCTTAAAGTCCTCGGGGTCGAATTTCGGCAGTACGGGCGGCTTGAAGGGCTTTCTCAGAAGCGGGTTGTACTTGAATTTCCTGCATTTGCCGTCTGATATGAATCTGTTTTTGATGCAGATCCTGCTCTGTCCGTCGGAAATGCAGTTGTCACAGTACGAGCAGTCAGGCTCGATATTGTTCCCGAACAGCTTGTACATACGCTCGCACCTCCCGATAACTGAAAAATACGCTCTTTCGCTTTGGGTCGATTATTTATTCCTGCATAATGTATTATAGTGGATTTTTGACCAATTAATATTCTTGAAAGGAATTATAGCAATGATTTTTACAAGTAGTACCATGAAGCTTAATATTGTCGATGCTGTCGGCTATCTTACCTTTGATGTTCTCGATGAGATACCGTTTGTAAAGCACGCTTTTTCCTCGCGTATGGGGGGAGTCAGCGGCGGTGAGTTCCGCTCGATGAATATGTCCTTCGGCAGGGGAGATCCCGACGAGAACGTCACGGAGAACTACAAGCGCCTGTGCAGCGCCGTCGGTATCGGGTATGAGACGCTCGTTGCGTCTGCTCAGGATCACAAGACGTTTGTACGCACTGTTTCGGCAAAGGATCACGGCATCGGGATATACCGTCCGAAGGATATGCAGAGCGTTGACGGACTTATCACGAACGACCCCAAAACGACGCTCGTGACGTATTTTGCGGACTGTACGCCTCTCCTTTTCGTTGATACGAAAAACGAGGCTATAGGCGCATCTCATGCGGGCTGGCGCGGAACTGTCGGAAGGATAGGTTATGAGACAGTGAAGCGGATGGGCGAAGAATTTGGCACCTGTCCGGAGGATCTTATCGTGACAATAGGCCCCGCCATCGGCAAATGCTGTTATGAGGTTGATGATCCCGTGGCGCATAGGGTCACAGAACTCGGACTCGACACGGAAAAGCTCCTGTTGCCGAAGGGCGGCGGCAAGTATATGCTCGATCTTTCAGAGACGAACAAGCAGATAATAATGAGCGCAGGAGTGCCCGAAAGCAACATTACGAAAAGCGATGTCTGCACAAGATGCAGCAGTGATCTGATATGGTCTCATCGCGCTACAGGCGGCAAAAGAGGCGGTATGTGTGCAATGTTGTCGATTGTGTGAAATCTGAATGAAATTCGTTGTTGAATTTGATAAAAATAAAAATCGTTATCTGTGTAAATGAACGAATTTAGTTTTTTGTTTCAAAGAGTGTTGATAATGTTTTGGTTTTATGTTAAAATTAAACAGTAAATGTAGGCGCTTTTATTGCGAAATGCGGTTTATGTGTCTGTACCGCAAAGCATGATAAATGCCTCGATTTTTCAGTTATTGATCTACACACAAAACCCAAACCGGCAGAATTCAATAAAAAGGAGAATGAGCAATGAAAAAACCAAAGGCTTTAGTGTCTGCGATCCTTTCGGCGGCTCTGCTTGCTTCCATGGCTGCTCCCGCAGCAGCTCAGACGCAAACCGCCGCAGAGTCAAAGGCAGCGGCAGATGTTCAAACGTCGGGCGCTGACGCTTCGACTTTCTCGTGGGATAACGCAACGGTCTACTTCCTTCTCATCGACCGCTTCAACAACGGCGATACATCAAACGACAATGCATACGGACGTATGAAGAAGGTCGCAGGAAGCGACTGGGCTACGTTCCACGGCGGAGATTTCGCAGGCATCACACAGAAGATCAACGAGGGCTACTTCAATGACCTCGGCGTAAACGCTATCTGGATGACAGCTCCCTATGAGCAGCTTCACGGCTACATCCTCGGCGACAACTTCGCGCACTACTCCTATCACGGCTACTATGTCACCGACTATACGGAGGCAGACGCAAACTACGGTACAAAAGAAGAGTTCAAGACGCTTGTCGATACGGCTCATGAGCACGGCATCCGCATCATCATGGATATCGTTATGAACCATGCAGGCTACAACAATATGATCGATATGAACGAGTACAACTACGGTACGCTCAAGAGCGGCTGGCAGGATGTATACAACTCGGGCAACCTCGGTCAGTATCATGACTATATCGACTACACAACGAACGACTGGCTCAGATGGTGGGGTCCCGACTGGATCCGTTCGGGTCTTCCGGGCTACACAGAAGGCGGCAACGACGATATAACAAGATCGCTGACAGGTCTTCCCGACTTCAAGACGGAGCAGACAAAGCAGGTAGGTATCCCGCAGTTCCTCCAGACAAAGTGGACTAAGGAAGGCACACTCTCTCAGAAGCAGTCAAAGTTCGGCACATCGAACACGGTAACCGGCTACATTTCCAGCTGGCTGACAGACTGGGTAAGAGAGTACGGCGTTGACGGTTTCCGCTGCGACACCGCAAAGCACGTTGAGTTCGGCTCGTGGAAGCAGCTCAAGGACGCAGGCGTTAAGGCTCTGAAAGAGTGGAAGGCAAACAACCCCGACAAGAAGCTCGACGATCTCGACTTCTGGATGACGGGCGAGTGCTGGGGTCACACTCTTGGCAAAGGCTATGACGGCTACTACACAGAGGGCGGCTTCGACTCCATGATCAACTTCGAGACTCAGGGCGGCGGAAAGCTCGCTGCAGGCGGCCTCGGCAACGTATATGACAGCTATGCGGGCGCAATCAATACAAACGATAAATTCAATCAGCTTTCCTACATCTCCTCGCACGACTCGACGCTTGCAAGAGGCGACCTCTATCACCTCGGCTCGGCGTTTCTTATGCTCCCGGGCGGCGTTCAGATCTACTACGGCGACGAGACTAACAGACCTCTCGCAACAGAGCGCGCATTTGACGGCGACGGCGGCGCAGGTCACTCGCTGAGAAGCGACATGAACTGGAACTCGATGGACACAGGTGTTCTCGAGCACTGGCAGAAGGTCGGCACATTCAGAAACAACCACGTTGCAGTCGGTGCAGGCGCAAACGTTGGTCTTACGGCAACAAGCGGTACGGCATTCGGAAGAACATATTCGAAGAACGGCGTTTCCGATAAGATCGCGGCAGTTGTTGACGCAAACGCTAATTCCGATGTAACTATCGACGTATCGAAGGTATTCGAAGACGGCACAACTCTTCTCAACGCATACGATGAGACAACAGACACAGTTTCCGGCGGCAAGGTAACATTCAACTCAGGCGCTCACGGCACTATCCTTCTCGGTGAGGGCACACCCGATCCCGTAAAGGTGACGGTAAGCGGCGACGCCAAGTTTGATACTACGACAACTCTTACGGTCGCAATGGAGGGCGTTGACTCTGCAAAAATGACGATCGACGGTTTCAAGACTCTCACAGTCAAGAACGGCTCGACAGTCACGATCGGCAATGAAGTTTACCCCGGCGATACAGTAACAGTAACAGTTACTTATAATCACCCGACAAAGGGCGAAGTCACAAAGACATTCAAGTTCACAAAGAACGGCAACGGTTCTTCCACAAGCCGTTCCGATAAGGCTATCGTTCATGTCAAGACTGATATCGGCAGCCCCAATATCTACGCTTGGCAGGATAACGGCGGTAAGGTAACAGAGCTTACTTCGGCTTGGCCGGGCGCAGCTCTCTCCGCAAAGGATGAGGATGGCTGGTATGTAGCTAACCTCAGCGATACGACAGAATCCTTCAACTTCATCATCAACGGAAGCGGTCAGACAAAGGATCTCACAGGCAATAAGGGTGAGACATGGGCGATCATCAGCTCCGACTACGGCGCAGAGGTATTCTCCGACAAGGCGGCTGCTTATGAGAAGGCAGGCATGGAAGTTCCTTCAAGCGATATGGAAGACCTCAAGACAGCCTGCAAGAAGTTCAAGTATCTTGACGAAACACAGTACACAGCAGACAGCTATGCAGCAGCAAAGGCAGCTGTTACAGAGGCAGACGCTCTTATCGCTCAGGGTGACAAGGCAGACGCATCGGCAGTTTCGGCTGCTCTTGCAAAGGTAACTTCCGCTACGAACGCTCTCGTAACAGGAGACAACCCGACTCCGACGCCTGATCCCGATCCTACACCGGATCCTGATCCCGATCCGACACCCGATCCGGATCCTGATCCTACTCCCGATCCCGATCCGACACCCGATCCGACACCCGATCCCGACCCGACACCCGATCCGGATCCTGTTCCCGCAGGCAAGGGTGACCTCAACGGCGACGGTAAGGTATCGCTCCGTGATGCATCTCTTGCTCAGAAGATCGCACTTGAGATCGTAACACCGGGCAGCGACGCTGTAAGCCTCGGCGATATGAACGGCGACGGAAAGATCACTCTTCTCGATGCTTACGCTATCCAGGCAGCAGTAAACCAGGCGTACAGAAAGTGATTTAAAAAGTAAACAAATGATTCGATCCCCCCGAACTCTTGCTCGGGGGGATCTTTATGCTTAAATTACTTCATAGACTGCTCGTAGCTCTCGATCATCTTCTTGACCATCTGTCCGCCTACGGAACCTGCCTGTCTCGATGTGAGCTCGCCGTTGTAACCTTCCTTGAGGTCAACGCCGACTTCGTTTGCACACTCCATCTTGAATCTGTCCATAGCTTCTCTTGCCTCAGGCACGTTGAGCTGGTTGTTGTTCTTAGATGACATTTTTCGTTTCTCCTTTCATATATTTTACTGAAGGAGTGCGAAAGGTGCGATCCGAATACGATATCATACCCCTCGGCATCCTTCCGAGACGATGCCGAAGGGAAAATACCCGCTTTTGTCAAAGTGTCACGGCTTGTTGTGACATAGGATATTATTCATCTTTCGGAAATGTCTCATATATTCAAGCGGCGACGGTTTTCGAGGCGTTCGCGCCGCCTTCGTGCTGCCGTTTTTCTGCCGCAAAAGTAGTATGTGACGAAATTCGAAAAATATGACGGTATTTTTAAAATTGTATGATAGAAAAAAATGTAAAAAAGAGACCTGCGCTTAAACGGAAGCCTCTTTTGATTTTCTGTGTGATACTGCAAAAACAAACAAAAACGCAATGAGCGCTCCTGAGAGTGCGCCTGCGAAATCGAGCAGAATATCGCTTACCTGTGACGATCGTCCCGAAGTAAAGAGCTGTAATGTTTCGTCCGTTACGGGAACGCAGAGCAGGAAAAAGAGTATCTTGAACAGCTGCCCTTTGAAGCCGCCGCTGTATTCATATACGGTCCGGGAAAGGAATGCTCCGAAGAAGGCAAATTCTGTAAAGTGAGCCAATTTTCTGACAGCGTATTCAGATATCGGAGGGATATGAAAAAATGCGAAGAAGGTGTTTACAAGCTCGAGTATTCCGCCGCTTTCCTCGGCAGATGTTTCTGCGGGCATAAGCGAATGTGCAAAAATAAGCGCCGTTATTATTACCGTGACTATAAGATAGATGTACTTTCCGGATTTTGCCATAATTAACCATAATCTCCCTGTGAAAATATCGTAAGTGTGAACTTTCCGACAAAATAATGATAATTGGAAAAATGACTATTGTCAAGCCTTTTGATATGAGATATAATCTATATTGGACTATTGAATGGAGGAAGAAAGTTTGGAAAATTTAGTAAAAGCGATCATAGATCTGCTTGGTGGGATACCATCGGAGTTGATCATCTTTATTATTTCACTGTTCCCGATACTGGAGCTTCGCGGAGGACTGATCGCAGCATCAATACTTCACGTTGATATGTGGAAGGCGATCCCGATCTGTATCGCGGGAAATATTCTTCCGATCCCGTTCATACTGCTCTTTATAGAAAAGATCTTTGAATGGCTGAAGAACACGAAGCTTGTTAAAATGATAGATCTGCTCGAAGAAAAAGCCGAGAAGAACGCCAAGAAGATCATGGAACACAAGAACCTCGGACTGCTGCTTTTTGTCGGGGTTCCGCTTCCCGGAACGGGCGCGTGGACGGGATCTCTTGTGGCGGCGCTGTTCCACTTCAAATTGAAGGACGCAAGCCTTTCTATTCTCGGCGGCATCATTATGGCGACGGTCATTATGTGCCTGATCTCCTACGGAATACCTTATCTTATTTCAATGATCTGAGTGAGTGAAATGAGCGAAAAAAATCGAAACTACGACTTGATAATTGTCGGCGGCGGTGCTGCAGGGCTTGCCGCCGCCGTTGCTTTTGGGCGAAGAATGGGCGGCAATGCGCGCGCAGCTGTAATCGAAAAGGAAGAAAAGCCGGGAAGGAAGCTGCTTGCAACGGGCAACGGAAGGTGCAACCTGACAAATATCAATATGTCGGAGGATTTCTACAATGAAAACGCTCGGGCTTTTGTCCGTAATATTTTGCAGAGAACTACGCCCGAACGCCTTATAAAAAGCTTTGAACAGCTCGGCCTTATCTGCCGTACCGATGACGCAGGGCGTGTTTATCCCTATGCAAATCAGGCGTCGGCGGTGCTCGATATCCTGATGATGTGGATAGAGAAGACGGGCGTTGAGGTGATATGCGGAGAAAAGGTCGGAAGTATTGTTTCGGCGCAAGGATATACTGTCACAACAGCGGAAAAGATTTATCATACAAAAAAACTGATACTTGCATCGGGCGGCGCTGTGCAGAAAGCTCTCGGCTCGGACGGTTCGTCATACGAGTTTGCGAAAATGCTTGGGCTGAAATGCGAAAGCGTTTTTCCGAGTCTTGCGCCTGTGATCGTCACAGACAAATCTCTGAATATCATAAAGGGTGTGCGTGCGCAGGCTGCAGTCACGGCTTGCTGCGGCGAAAAGACACTTGTAAGCGAGCGGGGAGAGCTGCAGTTCAACGAAAAAAACATCTCGGGTATCTGTGTCTTTCAGCTGTCGCGGTTTGTCAACGAGCATTTTGCTGATAAGGAAAAATACAAAGGCATATATATTTCTGCCGATCTTGCGCCCGACCTTACCGAAAACAAGCTGTTCTCGATACTTGACAATAAGCGCCGCGATCTGCCCGATACGAAAGCGGACGATGTGTTCGTCGGTATTATTAACAAAAAGCTCGGATTATATTTGTGTAAAAGATCGGGTGTCGTCTGTTCGGGAAGAACGGTCGGCGAATTGACTGACAAAGAGCTTAAAAGCTTGGCAGATATCACGAAGAATTGCAGTTTTACACCGCTTAAAATGTCGGAATATGGCTCGGCGCAGGTAACGGCGGGCGGTATTTCGGTAGATGAGATAGACAGAAATATGCGTGTTAAGAAATATGACGGGCTGTATGCGGTCGGTGAAGCGCTCGATGTTGACGGAATGTGCGGCGGGTATAATCTGCACTTTGCGTTTGCATCGGGAATAGCGGCGGGAACGGCTGCCGCAAAGAGCGGAGGTAAAAAGAATGATAAGAATAAATGAGCTGAAGCTGCCGCTCGATTACGATGAGAATACACTGAGAACGGAAGCGGCGCGCGCACTGAAGACAGAAAGCGCCGGGATCGGAGATGTCACTCTCAGAAAACGCAGCGTTGATGCGCGGCACAAGGACAATATCGTATTTACGGCTTCCGTGGACGTGTCGCTCAACATCAATGAAAACTCGGTGCTTCGAAGGAACAAGTCGAACAAGGTATCAAAGGCGAAGGAGTACCGCTACGAGCTGCCGAGGGGAGAAAAACCCGATCTGCCGCCGGTTGTCGTCGGCGCAGGACCGGCAGGACTTTTTGCGGCGCTGATACTTGCTCAGGCGGGGTGCTGCCCGATACTTATAGAGCGCGGAAAGAATGTTGACGAGAGAACTCACGATGTTTCGTTATTCTGGAAAGGCGGAAAACTCGATACGCAGAGCAATGTTCAGTTCGGTGAAGGCGGCGCAGGGGCGTTTTCGGACGGAAAGCTCAACACGGGTACAAAGGATCCCCGCTCTCGCAAAGTTCTTGAAGAATTTGTCTCTCACGGTGCGCCCGAGGAGATACTGTGGGAGGCAAAGCCTCATATCGGTACGGACAAGCTGAAGCCGACCGTGAGATCTATCAGAAAAGAAATCATTTCTCTTGGCGGTACTGTCCGATTTTCAACGCAGCTTATTGCGGTCAACACAGACAACGGCAGAGTCGGGAGCGTTGATGTTATCTCGGGGGGAAGACGCGAGAGGATCGAGACGAGCAGAGTTATCCTGGCACTCGGGCACAGTGCGCGCGATACGTTCGAAATGCTGTTCCGAAGCGGTTTTGCGATGGAGGCAAAGCCGTTTTCCGTAGGCGTTCGCATCGAGCATTTACAGGAAAATATCAACAGATCGCAGTACGGCCGTTTTTGGAACGATCCGCACCTCGGCGCTGCCGATTACAAGCTGAATGTTCATCTCGGCAGCGGCAGAGGAGTGTATACATTTTGTATGTGTCCGGGAGGATATGTCGTGGCTTCTGCGAGTGAGGAAAATACAGTCGTCACGAACGGAATGAGCGAGTTTGCAAGAGACGGGATCAACGCAAACAGTGCGCTGCTTGTCGGCGTATCTCCCGAGGACTACGGCGGCGAATCTCAGCTTGCGGGCGTTGAGTTTCAGAGAGCGATCGAGCGCGCGGCTTTTCTGGCGGGAGGCTCCGACTACAAAGCTCCTGCGCAGAGAGTAGAGGATCTTCTGAAAAAACGGCGTACAACATCATTCGGAGATGTCAAGCCGACTTTTAGGCCCGGTGTTTCGTTTGCACAGGCGGAGGAATATCTTCCCGGATTCGTTGCGGACAGCCTTCGCGCTGCGATACCGCTGCTGGATCTGAAGCTGCACGGCTTTGCGCACCCTGATGCGCTCATCACGGGAGCAGAGACAAGATCGAGCAGCCCCGTTCGTATCATCAGAGGAGAGACGCTCGAATCGGTAAGCGTTGCGGGAGTTTATCCGTGCGGAGAGGGAGCAGGCTACGCAGGCGGCATCATGTCGGCGGCAGCGGACGGGATCAGATGCGCCGAAGCGGTGATAAAGAGCTACAGAAAGGACGGCTGAGTAATGGCAGACGGTGAAAAGAGCAAGCTCAAGCTATTATATACGTATGAAATTTTGAAAAAATACAGCGATGAGGAACACCTGCTCACGGCAAATGCGATCTGTGAGAAGCTGTCCGAGCTTTACGGCATCACTGCCGAACGCAAGTCTATCTACCGTGATATAAACACTCTGATGCAGACGGGAATAGAGATCGTCAGCGAAAAGAAGAGCGGCTTTTTTCTCGCGGAGAGGACGTTCGAGCTGGCGGAGATCCGTTTCTTAAAGGATGCGGTCCTTGCCGCCGACTTTGTGACGGCCAAGAAATCAAGCGAGCTTATCGGAAAGCTGTGCAGTGAGCTGAGCGTATATCAGTCGGAAAGCATAGCGGCGCAGACGTATATAGACAGCGGGAAAAAGACGGGCAGCGAGTTCTTTATCTACGCAATAGACACGATACACCGCGCGATTGCGCTCAAAAAGAAGGTGCGCTTCCAGTATTTCAGAAAGCGGATCGAGGACGGAGAGATAAAGCGTGTCTTTGCAAGGATGCACGAGATAAGCCCATACGCACTGATATGGAGAGACGATAAGTATTACCTTGTCGGAAATTACGGCAAATACGACGATCTTTCGCACTACAGGATAGACAGGATGGGCAGCGTTGCGATCACGGAAGAAGACGCGCGCCCTTTTGAGGAAGTCTGCGAGTACAGGGATGAATTTGACGCAGCGGATTATGCCGCAAGGACGTTCCATATGTACACGGGTGAGACAACGCAGGTAAAGCTGCTGTGCGAAAACAGCATCTTTGAAAAGGTCGTTGACCGTATAGGGGAAAATGCCCGATATGACACGCCCGACAACGATCATTTTTTGGTGGAGACGGAAGCTTTTGAGAGCGAAGGCCTTGTTGACTGGCTGATGATGCTCGGAGGCAGCTGCCGTATTATTGCGCCGCAGTCTCTCAAAGAAAGCGTAATCGCCCGCGCAGGGAAGATAATCTCAAGGCAGGAAGAAAATCAGACAAACGCTTCGGTATGATCTGGAGGCTGAGTGCAGAGCAAAACCATTTTATTTTCTTCATAAATATTGCCAAAAAGAGAAAACGGTGATAAAATTATAATGATATCCCATTTGATTTGGGAAATGCCTAAAAATCAGGAGGACATATTACGATGAACAACACAGAAAAGACAATGGAAAAAATTGTTGCGCTGTGCAAGAACAGAGGCTTTGTATATCCCGGAAGCGAGATCTACGGCGGTCTTGCAAATACGTGGGATTACGGTCCGCTCGGTATGCAGCTTAAGAATAACATAAAGAGCGCATGGCTCAAGAAGTTCGTACAGGAGAACAGACTCAATGTAGGTCTTGACTCCGCGATCCTGATGAATCCGCAGACATGGGTAGCCTCGGGTCATCTCGGAGGCTTCTCCGATCCGCTGATGGACTGCCGCGCCTGCAAGACCCGTCACCGTGCAGACAACCTCATCGAGGACTTTGACGGCACAAATGTTGCAGGCTGGTCGAATGAGCAGATGATGGATTATATCAAAGAGAAGAATATCCCGTGCCCCGACTGCGGCAAGCACGATTTTACGGATATCAGACAGTTCAACCTTATGTTCAAGACGTTCCAGGGCGTTACGGAGGATACGAAGAACGAGCTTTATCTTCGTCCCGAGACCGCTCAGGGAATTTTCGTAAACTTTGCCAATATCCAGAGAACAACGAGAAAGAAGGTCCCCTTCGGTGTAGCTCAGATCGGTAAGTCCTTCAGAAATGAGATCACTCCCGGAAACTTTATATTCCGTGTCCGTGAGTTCGAGCAGATGGAACTTGAGTTCTTCTGCAAGCCCGACACTGACCTCGAGTGGTTTGAGTACTGGAGAAGCTTCTGCCGCGACTGGCTCTACTCGCTCAATATCAAGGAGGAAAATCTCCGCCTGCGCGATCACGACAAGGAAGAGCTTTCCTTCTACTCAAAGGCAACGACCGATTTCGAGTATCTCTTCCCGTTCGGATGGGGCGAGCTCTGGGGCATCGCAGACAGAACGAACTACGACCTTACACGTCACATCGAGACAAGCGGCAAGAAGATCGACTATTTCGATCCCGAGACAAACGAGAGATATATCCCGTACGTTATCGAACCGTCGCTCGGCGTTGAGCGTCTGTTCCTTGCTATCATGACGGAAGCCTATGATGAGGAGAAGCTCGTTGACAGCAAGGGTAAGGAGGATATCAGAACAGTTCTCAGACTCCACCCGGCTCTCGCACCGTTCAAGGCAGCCGTTCTTCCGCTTGTGAAGAAGCTCTCAGACGAGGCAAACGAGGTCTACGATATGCTTTCCAAGAACTTTATGGTAGACTATGACGAAGCAGGTGCGATCGGCAAGCGTTACCGCCGTCAGGACGAGATCGGCACACCTTTCTGCATCACATACGACTTCGATTCAAGAGATGATCACTGTGTAACCGTGCGTGACAGAGACACAATGGAGCAGGAGAGAGTTGCTATCGACAAGCTCACAGAGTATCTCACAGAGAAAACAGCATTCTAATTCTAATATGGAATAACCCGCTTTCCTGCATATTTCGTGCAATTGCACAAAGCGAGACGTGCTGAAATAGTGAGATAATTCAAAAAAATAAAAATAACTCTTGATTTTTCTAAAAAAAGTGTTATTATATTAATGTGGCAGTGACAGCATATATACTCACTTTAGAATGATCAATGCCCATATATTGTGTTTCAGGCGAAAAATGCCGCAAACACTTCAAAGGGGGAACTGATATGAATATTTTTCCTCAGTGGGACGGTTTCGAAGGTCGTCTCTGGCAGGAAGAAGTCAATACTCGTGACTTTATACAGAAAAACTACAAGCCGTACAGCGGCGACGAAAGCTTCCTTGCGCCCGCAACAGACGCTACGGACAAACTCTGGGGCGAGCTGCAGAGGCTTCAGAAGGAGGAGCGCAAAAAGGGCGGCGTTCTCGATATGGATACAGATATCGTATCGAGCCTTACTTCACACGCTCCCGGATATATAAATGATGAGATGAAGGATCTTGAGAAGATAGTAGGTTTACAGACCGACAAGCCGCTCAAAAGAGCATTTATGCCTTACGGCGGTATCAGAATGGCGGAGCAGGCCTGCACGACGCACGGATATACGCCAAGCGAGAAGCTCCACGAGATCTTTACAAAGTATCACCGCACACACAATGACGCGGTATTTATGGCGTACACTCCCGAGATGATGAGATGCCGCCATTCGCACGTCATTACAGGTCTTCCCGATACTTACGGAAGAGGACGTATTGTCGGCGATTACCGCAGAGTTGCGCTTTACGGCATTGATTTTCTCATCGAGCAGAAGATGAAGGATCACGCAAACTGCGGCGACGGCACTATGACAGAGGACGTTATCCGTCAGCGTGAGGAGATCGCTATGCAGATCGCAGCGCTCAAGGATATGAAGAAGATGGCTGCATGCTATGGTTTCGACATCTCCCAGCCCGCTGCAAATGCAAGAGAAGCTGTTCAGTGGCTCTACTTCGGATATCTTGCCGCTATCAAGACTCAGAATGGCGCCGCCATGAGTGTCGGAAGGATCTCGACATTCCTCGATATCTACATCGAGCGTGATCTTGAGAACGGTACGCTCACCGAGCCGGAAGCTCAGGAGCTTATCGATCATCTTGTTATGAAATTCAGAATGGTGCGCTTTGCGCGTATCCCTTCCTACAATATGCTCTTCTCCGGCGACCCTGTCTGGGCTACGCTTGAGGTAGGCGGCATCGGTATGGACGGCCGCTCGATGGTCACAAAGTGCGACTACCGCTTTCTCCATACACTTGAAAATATGGGACCTTCTCCCGAGCCTAACCTGACGGTGCTCTACTCGTCCGCTCTCCCTGATAACTTCAAAAAGTATGCGGCGTACATCTCGATCTCTACAAGCTCGATCCAGTACGAAAACGACGATGTTATGAAGCCTGTCTGGGGCGACGATTACTCGATCTGCTGCTGCGTTTCCGCAACACAGACGGGTAAGGAGATGCAGTTCTTCGGTGCTCGTGCAAATCTCGCAAAGTGTCTGACATACGCTATAAACGGCGGTGTCGATGAGATGACATTCGAGCAGATCGGTCCGAAGAGCGCTCCCATAACAACTGAATATCTCGATTACGACGAGGTTATAGACAAGTATCTTATTATGATGGAGTGGCTTGCGGGCGTTTATGTCAACGCTCTCAATCTTATCCACTATATGCACGACAAGTACTACTACGAGGCGGCGGAAATGGCGCTTATCGACACGAACGTCCGCCGCACCTTCGCAACAGGCATCGCAGGTTTCTCTCATGTTGTTGATTCCCTCAGCGCGATCAAATACGCAAAGGTCAAGACAGTCAGAAACGAGCAGGGCTATGTTGTCGATTATGAAGTGGAGGGCGATTTCCCGAAGTACGGAAATGACGACGACCGTGCCGACGATATCGCGCTCTGGCTTCTCAAAACATTCCTTGATATGATCAAGAAATACCACACCTACAGAAACTCCGAGCCGAGCACATCTATCCTGACTATCACATCAAACGTAGTTTACGGAAAGTATACCGGTTCGCTCCCCGACGGCAGAAAGTCGGGTGAGCCTTTCTCGCCCGGTGCAAATCCGAGCTACGGAGCAGAAAAGAGCGGTCTGCTTGCTTCTCTCAACTCCGTTGCAAAGCTCCCATACGAATGGGCGCTTGACGGCATTTCGAATACACAGACTATCAGCCCTGCGGCACTCGGTCATGATGACGAGGAAAGAAAGACAAATCTCGTTCAGGTAATGGACGGATACTTCGATCAGGGCGCGCATCATCTTAATGTCAATGTATTCGGCACCGAAAAGCTCATTGACGCTATGGAGCATCCCGAAAAAGAGGAGTATGCTAACTTTACGATCAGAGTATCCGGCTACGCTGTCAAGTTCATTAATCTGACAAGACAGCAGCAGCTCGACGTTATCGCTCGCACCTGCCACAAGATCATGTAACGGGAGATTTTCGTTAAATGGCATTCGTTTACGGTGCGGACGAGATAAAGGGGAATGTCCACTCAGTCGAGAGCTTCGGCCTGGTGGACGGGCCCGGAGTCAGGTTTGTGGTATTTATGCAGGGCTGCGCACTGCGCTGCAAATACTGTCATAACCCAGAAACGTGGGCAGGGGGCGGCTCTCCCTGGACGGCAAAGCAGCTCTTTGACAAAGCATGGCGCTTTAAGGCCTATTGGAAATCAAACGGCGGGATAACAGTCAGCGGCGGCGAACCTCTGCTTCAGATAAAATTTCTGACAGAGTTTTTCAATCTTGCAAAAAAACACGGTGTCAACACTGCTATAGATACGGCGGGGCAGCCGTTTTGCAGGGAAGAGCCGTGGCTGTCGAAATTCAACGAGTTGATGGAGCTGACGGATCTCGTTATACTTGATCTCAAGGAATGGACATCGGAAAAACACATTGCGCTGACGGGCAAAGATAATGAAAATATCAAGGATCTTGCAAGGTATCTTTCGGAGATAGGCAAGCCTATGTGGATCCGTCACGTTCTCGTTCCCGGATTGACAGACGATGAGAGCGATCTCAGGGCGATCTCTGAGTTTATCGCTTCGCTGAAAACAGTACGGCGAGTGGAGATCCTCCCGTATCACGCTTTTGGCGTTCCTTCTTGGGAAAAGCTGGGGCTTGAATACGAGCTCAAAGATGTTCAGGCGCCAAATGACGAGCAGATCAGGCGTGCCGAAGAGCTGCTCAGAGTATCGGATTATAATAACTATTGAATAGGAATCGGCTGTCGTGTAATGCGGCAGCCGTTTTCGGATAAGGAGAAGACAATGAGCTACATCTACAAAAGAACGCCCAATTACTACGAGACCGATATGATGGGTATTGTCCATCATTCCAATCACATCAGATATTTTGAAGAGTCGAGACTTGCGTATATGCGCTCGATAGGCTGCGATGTTGCCGAACTCGAGAAGCTGGGTGTAATTATTCCGAATGTGGACGCATATGCGAAATATTTTGTACCTGTGCGCTTCGGAGAAAATGTAAATATAGAGATCAGACTTACGATGTTTACAGGAATAAGGATGGAGTTTACATATAGGGTAACAAAAGAAAACGGAGACCTTGCTGCCGAAGGACACACAATGCACTGCTTTGTGAACTCTGACTTCAAGCCTATCTCTATAAAGAGAAAGTATGCGGAATATTATAATAAGTTGACCGAGATCTTAGAGGAAAACGTGTAAAAAACATCAAAAAACAGCACATCGGAACCGATAATTAGACACAGTGACGATTTCCGAAAAATAAGCAAAATTCCCGTTGACAGGGCGAAAGAAATGTGATAATATAGATAAGCACTCTTCGGGAGGCGCTGAAAAGCGGTGAACGGAGATGCAGGAAATATC
>ONIC01000189.1 GCA_900317815.1 uncultured Eubacteriales bacterium
CCGACCGAGGCGGCAGCCGAGACTATACTGACGTATTTCAAGGTTTTTGAGGGCAATTTGACAAAAAGATGCCGGCAAGATGAGTGCTCAGTTCGTAGAACGTGATTTATTCAGTGGCTCCTTATTATCCTACCACAAATCAATCCGCATTTCAACCGAAACTCGCAGACAAGCCTTCGCCGGCATATACGCTGTGGCAGCATATCCCAAGCCTTGCTTTGTCACGCCCGAGCCGTCTGCTGTATTTTCTCACTAAACCAAAGCAGCACCGCACAAAAACGCCTGACGATTCTGTGCGGTGCTGTCATGATTATTCTTCCTTCTCTGTTTGCGCCTTATAATTCAGCCCGAAATCCTCCATCGACTTGATTATCGAACGCATACTTTCTCCAAGTTCACTCAGAGCGTATTCGACCCTCGGCGGAACTTCGGGATAAACAGTGCGTGTGATAATGCCGTCCTCCTCCATTGAGCGCAGGCTGTCGGTCAGAACCTTCTGACTGATTCCGTCAAGGTCTTTTTTCAACTCGTTAAATCTCCATGGTCTGTGCAAAAGGTTGCGGAGAATGAGCAGCTTCCATTTGCTGCCGATCAAGCTGACTGTAGTTGCTACGGGATATTCGGGTAATTCCGCTTTTGTTTTCATAATACGCCTCCTCGTACTAAAAATTTATGACATTAAGAAATATTATAGCAGAAAGTCTTTGCCTTGTCGATAGGTTATAAAAAAGTAACTAAGTAATAGAAAAGTGCGTACTTGCGGTAATTTTATATAATTTGTACAATAGATATCAACATTCGATATTTCAGACTGATAAAAAAAGAGCTTGTTATTTCATCGAGGAACACCCGGTCTTCACATGAGTAAAAATATCTCCGTTTTTATTTCCTGCCCGCGGTATCTTAAAAGATCATTGAACTATCGGCAAACACTGTTTATAATTTTATAATAAAGAGGTAAGCATTATGAAATATTATTTTCCATTCCACTGGCATATCACAGACGAACTCGACCAACGCAGCAAACACCGCTATATATACTCGGACGGCAAACACAACTGCCTTGCTACTTTTACATGGGATCAAATGAGGGATACCTTCTACAACTGCCTCGATTTTTGCGAGGTATCGGGACGCACACCGTATTTTTATCTGACAGGAAGCGCTCCGATACTTCACCCCGATTTCTGGCGGCTTCTGGATCTATTTCACAAGCACGATGTGAAATTTACGATCACGGGCAGGGCATTTAATGACACAGTTTGCTTCAAATCAAAGTGATCTGCATGAAACAAACCCTATACGCTCGCTTAAATCAAAATTCCCGATCTTCCGGCACTGTTTATACTTCTATAATAGAATTAAACTTTTGTGATTTCATGGTATAATATTATATCTGTTTATGATAAACGAAGGGAGGTATAAATATGTCTGCCGAGCCTATCAGAACTATCGTTGTGGACGACGATCACACCTCAGCCGCAGCGACCATGGCTATTCTGAAAAAATTTCCCGCAGTTGAGGTCACTAATTATATAGACAACAGTCCCGAACTGATGTCTCGTCTGCCCGAGCTTGACGCAGAACTGCTTGTGCTTGACATCGAAATGCCGTACAACAACGGAATGAACGTTGCGTCCATCGTCAAGAAGAAGTACCCGAAGATCGAGATAATCTTCTGCACAGGTCACGCATATTTTGCCGCTGACTGCTACGACTTCGAGCCTGTAGACTTTGTGACAAAGCCGATAAACGAGGCGCGCATACAGCGTGCTATCGAGCGCGCTCAGAGGAAGCTTCGCAACAACGTCATGGAGCTTGTCAGCGAGAAGAAAAACGAGGTCAAAAGCAAGAAGATCGGGATCAATATCGAGGGCGGCTACCGTATTCTGGATGTAGACAGCATACTGTACATCGAAAAAAAAGGCAGAAAGATCTATATCCACACCAATTCGGGCAAATCGTTCGTAGCAAAGTACAATCTGACCCAGCTTGAGGAGATACTCTCGCCGCACGGATTTTTCCGCTGCCACCAGTCCTTTATCGTTCCCATGAAGAAGATCCGCTATGTCAAAAACAACGAGTTTGGCAAGACTTACTCGATAATGCTGAAGGAATGTTACGAGGAGATACCGCTCAGCCGTGGAAAGCACGCGGAGATCAAAGAAATACTGCAAAAGCAGGGCATAAAATTTGTATAATTTTTTGTAGAAATTCGGAGTATCCATAGTAAAGTGTGCAGAATTTAAATAAATTAAAAAAACCTCTTGATTTTTCATTTGAATAATGGTATTATATTATGCGAATGAGATTATCAAAGGAGGTGTTTGCAGTGCCGAACATTAAATCCGCAAAGAAGCGTGTTAAGGTTATCGCAGCTAAAACTGCAAGAAACAAGGCTACGAAGTCCGCTCTCAGAACAGCGATCAAGAAGGCAAACGTAGCAGTTGATGGCAATGCAGCAGATAAGCAGGACGCAGTAAAGGTCGCTATCAAGAAGATCGACCAGGCTGCAGCAAAGGGACTTATCCACAAGAACAATGCAGCAAGAAAGAAGTCTGCACTTGTTAAGAAGCTCAACGCAGCAGGCTGATAAGCAGAAAAATCACCGCCCTCGTAACAAGGGCGGTTTTTTCATTTTGAATTTGGATTATTGAAAAGAAAAGAGAAATAACAGCTATGGAATTTATTGTCACCATGACCACCGTGGGCGTAATGCTGCTCTATTCCGCCCCGGGATTTGCGCTCGTTAAGTGCAAAAAGATCAAGGCCGAGAGCATCTCGGCTTTTGCTACGGTCCTGATGTACGTCTGCCAGTCATGCCTTGTGATCTACTCTTTCCAGAAGGTAGACTACACCCCTGCGCTTTTCCGAAATATGGCGATATTCTTCGCACTCGCCGTACTTATGCAGGCGGGACTGATGGGAATATATTTTCTTGCGTTTCGCAAAAGGTACAAGAGTGTGCGCTACCGTATCGCAACGATCGCAGGAGCATTCGGCAACTGTGCCTTTATGGGCGTACCGCTGCTCGAGCACCTTCTTCCCCACTACCCGACCGCCGTTGTATTCTCGGCAGTCTACAGCATTTCGATGAACCTGCTCGGCTGGACGGTAGCCTCCGCCGTTATCGCAAATGACAAGAAGTACATACGGCCGCGCAACTTTTTCCTCAATCCGTCTATGATAGCGCTGTACGTTGCGCTTCCTCTGTTTTTTACACACACCTACATCGGAGGCAACGTATTCGGCGACGCGATATTCCTGCTTGCAAAAATGACAACTCCGATGTGTATGCTCATCATGGGTATGCGTCTTGCGTGCGTACCGCTTAAAAGAGTGATAACGAGCAGACTCAATTACTTCACGCTTTTTCTCAAGCAATTCATTATGCCGCTGCTGGGACTGCTTGTAGTATTCTTCCTGCCGCTCGAGCACGATATGAAAATGACTTTTTTCATTATTTGCTGCTGTCCGATCGCAAGCGTAGTGCTTAACTACTCGGAGATGATCGGTGAAGGTCAGGACGTTGCCGCAAACCTGGTGCTGCTCGGCACATTCTCATCTATAATAACGATTCCGATCATGATGACGCTCTCAAGATTCATCTGACGGGCAAAAAAAAGGACAAGTAACTGCACATCGCAGGTTCTTGTCCTTTTTTATATATTCAGCCGCGGTTCATCGCTTCATGTTCCGCTCTGACTTCATTGTAGAGCTTTGGCCCGCTCCACGATGCGTTTGTTTCGGTAAGCACGGCTTTCAGCGTTTCTCTCCCTACGCCGCTCATCTTAAGCGCATCGAGTACAACGTCAAGCCCCGCTCCCGAGTAGCCGCAGATCACCATAAATTCGCCGTCTATATCACCGCTGCCGCCCTCTGACTTTATCCCCGAAAGGCCCGCAAGCCCGCCCACAGGAAGGGAATACTCGCGCTTTTCGACATCTCTTACGCCGCACCCGAGCGCAGACAGCGCTGCTTTTATGAGCTTTACACGAACAGACGTAAAGCCATAGAGAAGTACGATTCTTTTACCGGTCATTTCTTTACCCCCTGTTTATCAATGTTTATAACAAATATCCCCGCCGACACGCAAAGCCCCGCCGCAAGATACCGCAGTCTGAACGGTTCTCCGAGCAGCAGACACGAAAACGTCACACCGAGTATCGGTATAAGCGAATTGAATATCGCTATCTTCCCGACGGGATTACAGCTTATCAGCTTGTTGTATACAGAAAAGCCGTAGGTAGATATTGCGACAAGGCAGCAGAGGATGAACGCTCCGAGCGCTGTCGGTCGATCGAGCCTGCCTCTGAGCAGAGCGCCGAAGATACACAGCAGCAGTCCGCCGAAGCCAAGACTGATGCCCGTTGCAAGCATTGCGTCAAGCCGTTTTGTAACAAGCTTTGTGATGATGCCGCCAAGCGCAGAAAAGCAGGCGCTGAGCATCAGCATACCGTCCCCGAGAAGCGTAAAGCTGCCGCCTGCACCGCCTCCGATATTCACAAGGAGTATTCCCGAAAAGCCGAGGATACAGCCGCACGCCTTTCTTGCCGTCATACGCTCGTCTCTGAACACAGCGCACGCTGCGATAATGAGAAGGAAGCTGCCGAGAGAGTCAATGACCGCAGAGCGAGAACCACTCTGATTTGACAAACCTATATAGTAACAGAAATAGTGCAGTGCGGTGTTGACGAGACCGAGAAGAAATGCGCCCCATAAAGGCTTGTACGCCGCTGTGGGCGCATTTTCCTTTTTTGATATAAACCGCAGGCACAGTACTACAAGCCCCGCCGAGAGAAATCTGACGCCTGCAAACAGCGTTTTTGCTCCCGTATCGTCAGGCGCGATCCCCCATTCTCCGATGCCAAGCTTTATAAGCGGAAAGGCGAATGCCCAGACTATTGAGGTAGAAGCTGCAAGCATCATCGAAAGACCACGTCTTGAGAATACGCTTGTTTCCTTTTCTTTTTTTATCTCTTTCAATATAAGGACCTCATTCTGATATTAAACGCTGCCGATCTTGCCATATATCTGCACAGCGTCTGCGATCATATTATATCATGTCCTACTCGCCGTTTGCAACAAGAAGCATGAGAATTACAGCGTACGGCAGCAAAGAGTTACTATCTTGTAATAGTTTAATCATTTTTGTAATTTCGTTTCTTTTATGGCATATAAAATTAAAAATTTACAATAAAATGCCGAAAATAATTAAATTTCAATTTCGACTTGACACGAGGTTTATTACTGATTGTTATAATCTTTTTCTAACATTTCACAGAGTTTTCCTCATGTCGAGAGTGGTCGAAGATTATCAACAGTTACAACTTTGTAAACAATCAAGTAAAATCACATTCTTTCAAACGGTTATTCACGCTTTCCACAGAGTTATCAACATATCTAACAGAGTTTTCCACTTTACAAATAGTAATATCGTGGACAAATTGAGAACTTTTCAACATACATTTATTTTGCCCCACAAAGTAAGCAAAATAGCCACCGACAACAACATTTAGTTGTCAGCTCATGGTATAAACACAACCTGTTCGGGTCATACTAAATTTGCAAAAGCTACAAAAAAGTTACAAAGGAGATACATTATGATAAAGGCGATCAGCAGACAGGTGCTCGAGGTTTTCGATACAGGCAACGCATATTTCGAGAAGGCTTGGCTCATGGTAAGCCCCGAATTTTCTTCCTCGGACAGTGAAAGACTTGAGGCTGAAGCAGAGGATTATCTCATCGGGATAGAGCCGCCTTCTGCCTTAAAAAAGAAAAAAATCCGTCTGACACGCATTCTCGGATTTATAGCATCATCCGCGTTCGGCGGGATCGTTGCGGCTGCCCTGCTTCAATTATATTAAACGCCGTACCCTATCATTCATAAAAAGAGCGCAAAAATGCCTTGCACGGTTGATCCATGCAAGGCATTTTATTTATTTTATCAGTGCGGGGTCGATCGTATAGAATATTGTATAGATCATCTTATACATAAACAGCGAGCAGACAATTCCGATCACGATACCGCAGAGCACATCAGTCAGGTAATGCGCCTGAAGATAGAACCGTGAGAACGAGATACCGATTGCAAGCACAAGGATCACGAGCGTCGTCGGCAGGCTGCAATGCAGCAGCGACAGTGTAAGCATCGCAAACGATGTTGCAGAATGGCTCGACGGAAAAGAGTAAAATTTCGGGATCTTCTTTAGAACAAGATTCTCCTCATCTATCTTATGGCAGGGACGGACTCTGCCGACTATTCTTTTTATGATGACCTCGGACGAAACGAATGCGAACAGAACGCTCGCGAGTATTGAAACTCCTACATAAACAGAACGCTTGAAGTAGCAGATCAGCGCCCATATCAGTATCCATATCTTGCCCTGATCGCCGAGAAACGTCAGAAAGCGCATCAGCTTATTGAGAAACGGTCTGTGAAGCGCTGCCACCTTCTCGATCAGTCTGTCGTCCGTAACCTTAATCTTATTCAGCATAAAATCACCGCATTTCACACAGCACGGGCAATAGTCCCGTCTGTCTTACGTGTTGAATTTTCCTCTAATCTGCTATCTAATTATATCACAAAGAAGAGAATAAAACAATAATCCGGCGTGTAAAGTTGTTAGGCGGTATTTATGCTAATTTCAGTCAATCTGAATAATTTGTCAAATGAACGAGGTGAGAAATGCCGGGAATGCTCTCGCCCTGCTGAACGATCGTCGGAGACATGAGCGCGCCCGTTGCTGCAAACAGTACGGAATTCAGCTCGCGCTTCCGCATCTTTTTGAGTATATACGAACACAGCACACTTGCGCTGCACCCGCAGCCCGAGCCGCCTGCATGAACGTCCTGAGTATCCGTATCGAAGATCATCAACCCGCAGTCTTTGTGCTTTTTCTCTACATCTACACCGTCCGCTTTGAGCAGATCATACAAGATTGAAGTCCCTACCATGCCGAGATCGCCGGTAACTATCAGATCGTAATCGTCCGGAACTGTGTCGGTATCCTCAAGAAAACGGTAGATCGTATCAGCGGCGGCTCCTGCCATCGCTGCGCCCATATTGTTCGCATCTGTGATCCCCATATCGACTATCTTTCCCGCACAGATATGCGAAACTCCTATTTGTCTGCGGAGGTTGCCGCTGTGTTCATCGAGCTTTTCCCCATGTGAGCAAAATTTGCCGTCTCTGTACGCAGAGAGTATCACGCTGCCCGAACCTGTGACAGTCCACTGAGCAGTGGGTGTTCTCTGTCCTCCGTACTGCAGCGGGTAACGAAACTGACGCTCAGCCGAGCAGAAATGAGACGATGTCACTGCAGCCGCAGTATCCGCAGCGCCGCTCTCCACAAACACCGAAGCTACTGAAAGCGTCTGAGCCATAGTCGAACACGCTCCGTATTGTCCGAGAAACGGTATTTCAAGATCGCGCAGACCGTAGCTTGAAGAAACGCACTGATTGAGCAGGTCACCCGCAAACACGTACTCAACATCTCCGCTGTCAAGATCGGCGCTTTTTAGAGCAAGCTCAGCCGCCTTTTTCTGAAGCGCAGCCTCCGCCTTCTCCCATGTTTCTCCGCCCATCGTCGTATCTGTATATATTTTGTCAAACCACTCTGACAGCGGTCCTTCGCCCTCCTTCTTACCGACTGCCGATCCAAAGCCCACTACACGCGGCGCATCGGTAAAATGAAGCGTTCTCTCTCCGATCTTTTCTATCATTTTCACTCTGTCCTTTCTTTTTTATTCTGACATTATTATCTGCATCACCCAAAAGATAATACCCGCCAAAAAATGTCTGAATTATTCGGTCAATATCACAAATAATAATCGTGAGCAGATCTTCACACATTTCTTTGAGTGAAAAAGCCCACATAAATGAAAGGAGTAAAACAATGCCGACTCATGTAATTAACAGCGACACTATCAAACTGCTGCGCGAGTGCAACGCAGGCGTCAAAATGGGCATTGCATCCATCGATGAGGTGCTGCCCGATGTAAAAAGCGACGAGCTGAGATCTATTCTCGAGGAATGCAAGCGCAAGCACGAGCAGCTCGGTCAGGACACGCGCGACATTCTCAACGATTACGGCGACAGCGGAAAGGAACCTCCCGCAGTGGCATCGGGAATGTCGTGGCTCAAAACGACATTCAGACTCACCGTTGATCCGTCAGATGAGACAATAGCCGATCTTATCACGGACGGCTGCAATATGGGCGTGAAATCTATCCGCAGATATCTCAACGAGTATGAGGCTGCCGAAGAAAAAGTCAAGGACATCGCCAACAGGCTGATCATCATCGAGGAAGCTGCGCAGGAGAATATCAAAAAGTTCCTGTAACAGAGCGTATCAAAAAGAAAACAGTTTCCACACCATTTTTTCAACATACTAACCGTTCGCTGTTGAAAACTCAGTGGAAACTGTTGATTACTTAGCAAATTTATTATAATAGTTACATTAAAATTACAATAGCAGCGTGTATTTCGTCAATTTATGACAGAGATATTACACATATTTCGATTGTGATAATTTTTTGGCATGTTGAAAAGTTACTTTGATGACTTATTGGCTTCAATATACTCATCGTAACTCGATGTGATATCCTTGATACCGTTCTGTTCTATGACGATGATCCTGTTAGCGACCGTTTGGATAAACTCATGATCGTGGGAAGCGAAAAGAACGATCCCCTTAAAGCTGCAAAGTCCGTTATTCACTGCCGTGATAGATTCAAGATCGAGGTGGTTTGTCGGCTGATCGAGGACAAGAGCGTTCGAGCCGAAGAGCATCATACGCGACAGCATACAGCGGACACGCTCGCCGCCCGAAAGAACATTAACAGGCTTAAAGACGTCCTCACCCGAAAAGAGCATCTTTCCGAGGAAGCCGCGAAGATACGTTTCTGTTCTGTCGTTGGACTCGTTATACTGTGAGAGCCACTCAAGTATCGTCTTGTCGCAGCCGTCAAAAAACTCGCTGTTATCCTTGGGGAAATACGACGTTGTGATCGTGCTGCCCCACTTGAATGTACCCTCGTCGGGTTCCGTTTTCTCCATGATAATATCGAACAGCGCCGAGACCGCGTTCTCGTTTTCGCAAAGGAAAGCCACTTTATCGCCGCGCTCGACTCTGAACGTCACGTTATTGAGCAGCTTTTCGCCGTCGATCGTCTTGGATACGCCCTCGACCTCGAGGATCTCCTTGCCCGGCTCTCTGTCCATATTGAAACCGACCCACGGATAACGGCGCGAAGACGCGGGCATTTCCTCAACTGTCAGCTTATCGAGAAGCTTCTTTCTTGACGTTGCCTGCTTGGACTTCGACTTGTTTGCGGAGAATCGAGCGATAAAACTCTGCAGCTCCTTGATCTTCTCCTCCGCCTTCTTGTTCTGCTGCTTTATCATCTGCTGGATCAGCTGCGAAGACTCGTACCAGAACTCATAGTTTCCGACATACATCTTGACCTTTCCGTAGTCGATATCGACAATATGCGTGCAGACCGTATTGAGAAAGTGTCTGTCGTGCGATACGACTATGACCGTACCCTCGTAATCGAGGAGAAAGTCCTCAAGCCAAGAGATCGCATCAACATCGAGGTTGTTCGTAGGCTCGTCGAGAAGGATTATATCGGGATTTCCGAAGAGCGCCTGCGCCAGAAGCACTTTGACCTTTTCGTTACCTGTAAGATAACTCATCTGTGTATAGAGGACGCTGTCATCGAGTCCGAGACCCTGAATGAGCTTTGAAGCGTCGCTTTCCGCTTCCCAGCCGCCGAGCTCTGCGAACTCTGCTTCCAGCTCACATACTCTGATACCCTCCTCGTCGGTCATCTCGCCCTTTGCATAAAGCTCATCCTTTTCCTTCATAATATCGTAGAGCTTCTTATTTCCCATTATCACGGTATCGAGAACCGTATACTCATCAAAAGCGAAGTGATCCTGCTTGAGAACGGACATTCTTGTGTCCTTCTTGATAGCGACCTCGCCCGTGGTTGAATCAAGCTCGCCGGAGAGTATCTTCAGAAATGTTGACTTACCTGCGCCGTTAGCGCCTATAACGCCGTAACAGTTGCCCTCGGTGAATTTGAGGTCAACATCCTTATAAAGAGGTGTGCCGTTAAAACTCAGGCTGAGATTTGAAACTGTTATCACTTTATCCATTCACCTTTCTTTACTTACATTCGTTTTTACATTATATCACTCACATTTTCCAAAGTCAAGCTCATATATCTTCGGCGGACAAGCGTCCGCAGGCAATTCCGCTGTCAGGTATTGCGGATTGATTCTTTTTTTCCGCGAGGGTGACTGCCAACTAAAAATGTACACTTACGCGGACAAGCGTCCGCAGGCAATTCCGCTGTCAGGTATTGCAGATTGATAATTTCACTCCGTGAGAGTGACTGCCAACTAAAATTGTACACTTACGCGGAAAAGCGTCCGCAGGCAATTCCACTGTCAGGTATTGCGGATTGATTCTTTTATTCCGTGAGAGTGACTGCCAACTAAAATTGTACACTTACGCGGACAAGCGTCCGCAGGCAATTCCGCTGTCAGGTATTGCAGATTGA
>ONIC01000193.1 GCA_900317815.1 uncultured Eubacteriales bacterium
ACGGCAGTATTCCTGCGGTCGTTTCGTGCAATCTGCCTGAAAATCTGACGGCGCAATATGAGCACTCGCTTTAATCAGTGTCTCCTGACCCCTCCTGTACTGCATACAAAAAGCCGCCGAAAGCTTCAGACTTCCGGCGGATGATAATCATCTTATTTTCTGCTCTCAATGTATTCCACGATGTCACCGACAGTTTTGATGCTCTCGATGTCTTCGTCAAGAACCTCGACCTCAAATTCGTCCTCAATCGCCATAAGCACATCGGCGAGATCAAGCGAATCCGCACCGAGATCCTCGGCAAGATCGGTCGTCATTGTGATTGAGTCCTCCTCCTCGCTGAACTGGTCAGCCAGGATCGACCTTATTTTCTCGAATACCATATTAAAATTCCCTCCTTGCAATTTTAAGCTTGCTATCGCTACAGCATTCAGAAACGCGCCTGTATACAGCGCTAATACAAATATTATTAGTAAAACCTCTATTTGTCAATACACTTTACGAAATTTTTTTAAAAAATCGTAAAAATATTTTTTTTGCAGATCCTGATTTGGGGGATTTGCCACGAAAATTTACCATAAATTCGGTAATAAATATAAAGATAATACGAGTCGGGATTAAAACGTGAGCGCAGACGCCGCGATTATTGACATAAAAAAAGTAATTGTGTATAATGAAAGGAGTACAGACCCGAAGTGATTTTATCGGGCTTTTATCTTGATACGGAAACGGAGATGACTTATCTATGGAAGAGTTACTGGAACTTGCAACCGATACTGTGCTTGATGCGTCACAACAAAGCAGACTGGCCGAGATCTCACATCAGACGGATATCCTGACGATAGTTCTGATCGCCATGGTGATCGCCGCCAATATCACAGCGATCATACTTGTTTTGGTGCTTCACAATCAGACAAAACGCCCGAAGAACATAAGTGAGCGCTTTAAGTCATACAAGACCACGGTCGGAAATGTTGTTTCCGTAGAGAAGGTCGCATACTATATCAAGCGCTACGTCAAAAAGGAAGAAAATGACGAAAAGAAAAAAGACGAGATCGGTGTAAAGGTCGATAAGAGCGCTCCTGTTGCAGTTGCAAAGCACACGGGCAGCGAGGTCGTATACAAGTCCCCCGAGGAGATCGCAAAAGATCAGGAAAATGCGTCCATAGAGATCAGAAAATTCCGTTACAAGGTGCTTTACGAATTTACTGCGCCCGAAACAAACAATCTTTATACGGGCGAGTGCTATGTTTACGATCCGAACGCCGTCAATCCCGGAGATATTCTCGAGATCACCTACAAGCCCGATGATCCGATGATAAATTTCACAGACTACAGTATGCCTGCGGGATTTCTGGCAAAATAGTTTATACACAAGAGGTGTTTTATGAGCAAGAAAAGATACGGAGTGATCGGTCATCCGATCGGTCACACGCTTTCACCGTTTATACATACGAGACTTATGCAGCTTTCGGGAATCGACGGCGAATACGGCGTTTATGATATTGCGCCCGATGCGCTTGACCGGGAGTTCAAGGAGACGCTGATGAAGCTCGACGGCTTCAACGCAACGATTCCTCACAAACAGGCAGTTATGCATCTTCTCTCGGAGCTTGACGAGACCGCAGAGCTTTACGGCTCGGTCAATACGGTAAGATTTACAAGGGAAGACGGCTGCGTTCATTCCAAGGGTTTTACGACAGACGGAATAGGTTTTGTCAGCGCGCTTGAAAATGCGGGCATAGAGCTTGGAAAGACCGTGACGATAGTCGGCTGCGGCGGCGTAGGAAGAGTTTTTGCAAACACCTGCGCAAAGGCGGGCTGCAGGCTCAATATCCTTGAATGTGAGGCAGCTCTTTCCAATACAAAGAGCTTTGTCGTCTCGCTCAACGAGCGTTTCGGAGAGGGTACCGCTTCAGCTTTTCTGACCGATGACTTCAGCGGCGAAAGCGATCTGCTCGTCAATGCTACTCCGATAGGTATGTTCCCTAAAACAGATGCGTGCGTTGTCTCCGATACCGTTTTATCGCGCTCAGGTGCCGTGTTTGATGCGGTGTACAACCCGAGCGAGACGCTCCTTGTAAAGAAGGCGAGAGCCAACGGCATAAGCGCAATTACAGGAATGACTATGCTCGTTTATCAGGCGGCTGCTGCTCAGACTGTCTGGAACGGTTCGACCTTTGATCCGAAGGATATCGAGCAGCTTTCAAACGACTGCTTTGAGCAGCTTTCCAAATAAAATTGATACGAGATGATCTGTGTATGAAGAAAAATCTGATACTCTGCGGCTTTATGGGCAGCGGAAAAAGTACGATCGGAAAGCTGCTTTCCGAAAAGCTCGGCGCTCGTTTTATCGACACCGATGCATATATCGAGCAGAAGGAGGGGATGACCATCTCCGAAATGTTCGAAAAATACGGCGAGGACTATTTCAGGCAGCGTGAGCACGAGGTCTGCGAAGAGCTTTCCGCACTGCAAAAAACAGTGATATCAACGGGCGGCGGAACTCTGCTCAAGGAGGACAATATGCACGCTTTGAAGAAAAACGGCGTTGTATTCCTGCTGAATATCTCGTCGCGCACCGTTATAAACAGGCTGAAAAACGACACAACGAGACCGCTTTTGCAGCAGCCTGACAAGGATAAGGCGGTCAAGATGATGCTCTCCAACCGTACCCCGCTGTATAACAGGGCTGCCGACTATGTGATCGACGCCGAGGAGGCGCCGAGAAAGGTTTGTCTGAAAATACTTTCTATCTACAACAATCTGTGATCTTGAAATTGAAAGGAAATAAAAAGTGGAAGGAACTATCGCAGCGGTCAAGCCGAGCATTATGCTGATTTTGCTCGCGCTGCCGCTTTTATACGGTATCTATCTGAAATCGGCAAAAAAGCTGACTGCCGAGAAACTGTGTGCGCTGCTGCTGATATCGGGATTGATCCTGCGTTTGTGCTACATCTCGTACACGGACGAGTTTACACGTCAGCACGACCTCGGCAGATTTTACGAACCAAACGAGGATCATTCCGGATACATTCTCTATCTGATGAAAAATCACTGTCTTCCGGACTTTGACCCGCGCGGCCATTGGCAGTTCTACCACCCTCCGCTGCATCATATCATCAGCGCAGTTGTGCTGTCGATCGTCAAGGCGCTCGGCATAGACTATATAGACAAGGGACCGGGGATACTTCAGCTGATATCGGTCGGATACTCTACGCTTTTCGCCGTGCTGGCGAGCAAGGCGGTCAGACAGCTCGGCGTCAAGGACAATGCGCTCGTGCTCTCGACGGCAGTCGTCGCATTTCACCCGACGCTCGTTATCCTTTCGGGAAGCATAAACAACGATATGCTGTCGGCTCTGATGCAGATGGCGGCGCTTTATTTCACGATCCGCTGGGGAAAAGAGCGCAAGCTGTGGCAGATCATCTGTATTGCGTTCTCGGTAGGTCTTGGAATGATGACGAAGCTGACGGTCGGACTGCTTGCGCCTGCTATCGCTTCGGTGTTCCTTGTGATCCTGATAAAGAATTACAAGGAGTGGAAAAAGCTGCTGCCGCAGTTTGCGGCGTTCGGCGTTATCTGCGTCCCGCTCGGGCTTTTCTGGCCTGTCAGGAATCTTGTAAAATTCGGCGTGCCGCTCAACTATGTGCCTGCGCTTTCTCCGTATTCTATGCAGTATATAGATGTTCCGAAAGCGCAGAGACTGTTTGATTTCTCGGTCTATCAGCTTGCGTCCCCGTTTACACAGTGGAAGTGGAACGGCGCAAATTACAACGAATTCAACCCCGTGATCGCGCTGCTGAAAAACTCGATGTTCGACGAGGAAACATTCTTCCCCCGCAGCATAACTCTGCAGTCGGTCTGCACGCTGCTGTTTGCGGCGGGCGCAGTCTGCGCAGTGCTGTCGGCAGTATCTGTGATAGCGCTCTGGAGGAAGAAAGAGAAGCTGCCGCTTGAATTCAAGCTGCTGCTTACGCTGACGTTCGGCGTGATATTTGTAAACTACATTATCTTCTGCCTGAACTATCCGCACGTCTGCACGGAGAATATGCGTTACTGTGTGCCTCTTATCTTTGCGGGCGCAGCATCGCTCGGACTTATGCTCGACAGAACTCGGGACAGCGCAGGTACTGCCGCAAAGCTCGTCTCAAAAACGGCTCGTTTTTCTATGACTGCAATGCCGATCCTTTCGGCTTTTGTATATACAGTGATGATGTACTACGAGCTGACGGAGTAATTTTTAAAACGAAAAAGGAACAATAAGCAAAATGAATATAGTAATAGTAGGTCTCGGGATCATCGGCGGTTCGCTTGCAAAGGCGTTTGCCAAATATACGGATCATCATATAATCGGTATCAACAGAACTTCGGAAACGCTGAAAACGGCGCTCTCTGACGGCGCGATCCACGAGATCGGAACGACAGACAGCCTTTCAAAGGCAGATGTCGTATATATGTGCACATACCCCGAGCATATAGTTGAATTTGTCGGGAAGAATGCAGCTTATTTCAAAAAAGGCTGTATCGTGACCGATGTCTGCGGTATCAAAAGCGAGATCTGCGGAAAAATGACCGAGATATGCAGGGACAACGGACTCATCTTCTGCGGTTCTCACCCGATGGCAGGTAAGGAGAAGTTTTCTTATACGGCTTCGGAAGCCGATCTCTTTGTCGGCGCAAGCTATATAATCGTGCCGTGCGAGGCTGACGACAAGACGGTAAAGACGCTTTCGGATCTGGCTTTTAAGCTGCGCTTCGGCTCGGTCAGGACAGCGACGCCGCAGGAACATGACAGAATGATAGCATTCACATCGCAGCTTCCGCACGTTCTTGCGTGCGCCTACGTTCAAAGCCCTTGCTGCCCGAATCACGGAGGCTTCTCCGCAGGCAGCTACAGAGACGTGTCCCGTGTTGCGTCGATCAACGAAAATCTTTGGACAGATCTCTTTCTCGACAACAGAGAGCCGCTGTGCGAGGAGATCGGGATACTGATTGAAAACCTCGAAAAATTCAGGACGCTCATTTCATGCGGCGACAGCGAGAAGCTGCGTGAGGAGCTTAAAAGAAGCAGACTCGTCAAAGAGGGGCTGGGTGAATAACGTATGACGAATATCACATTGATGCCGTCGTCGCTTCGGGGAACGGTCACAGCGCCGCCCTCTAAAAGCGACGTCCACAGAGCGATAATCTGCGCTGCTCTTGCCAAGGGAGAAAGCGTTGTGTCACCCGTTGCGTACTCGCAGGACATACTTGCAACGCTCGACTGCATAAGGGCGCTCGGAGCGAAGGTGACGACCGACGGGGAGCGTGTAATTATAGACGGCAGTTCAACCTTTTCGGTTGACAGCGCCGCTCTCGACTGCCGGGAATCAGGCTCTACGGTGCGCTTTTTTATTCCCGTTGCGGCAGCGGGAGGAGTAAACGCCGTGTTCAGCGGCAAGGGAAGGCTTCCACAGCGTCCTCTCGGCGTTTACACAGAGCTTTTGCCCGGGCACGGTGTGGAGTGCAAAACTCCCGGAGGGCTGCCGTTTGAGATTTCGGGAAGGCTTGCCCCGGGAGTGTTCAAGGTACCGGGCGACATCAGCTCCCAGTTTATTACGGGACTTTTGTTTGCGCTGCCTCTGCTTTCGGGCGACAGCGTTATAAAGCTGACATCGAAGCTTCAATCAAAGGGCTACATAGATATGACGATCGACGTGATGCGCCGTTTCGGAGTGACCGTGACTCAGATGGACGGCGATTATTTTATAAAGGGCGGTCAGAGCTATATCCCGACCGATTACACTACGGAGGGCGACTGGTCGCAGGCCGCATTCTTTCTCGTGGGAGCTGCGCTCGGCGGCGATGTTACCGTAGAGAGCCTGCGCCTTGATTCCCGTCAGGGAGATAAGGAGATAGCCGACCTGCTGCGCCGTTTCGGAGCGGATGTCGAAGATACCGACAGCGGTGTGCGCTGCAAAAGCAAGTCGCTTTCGGGAATCGACATTGATGCGTCCCAGATACCGGATCTTGTGCCTGTATTGTCGGTATGCGCCGCTTTTGCAAAGGGGACTACAAGGATTTACAACGCAGCAAGAGTACGTCTCAAGGAGAGCGACCGCCTTGCTGCTATGAAAAATGCGCTGTCAGGCTGCGGCGCTGATATCGAAGAAACGGACGACGGTCTTATCATAAACGGAAAAGATACGATATGCGGCGGTTTTGCAGACGGCTGCAACGACCACAGGATAGTAATGTCCATGGCGATAGCGGCGCTTCGCTGTACCGACAGTGTGACAGTTTCCGACAAGGAAAGTATCACAAAATCGTATGACGATTTCTTTGAGGATTACCGTGCTCTCGGAGGTACGACTTCGTAAAAATGCATAAGGGGAGTTATTATGATAACAGACTCATATCATGAGGAAAAAAGCTCTCTGTTTTCCCCGGGAGCTTTTTTGGGTGAGAGGCGGTATATCTGCGATACTGCGATAGCGACCTTTTCTCACGAGATCTTCAGCGAAGTATTGAAAATGTTCCCTCACACCGAGATCGCAAACACCGCTTCCGCAAACGGGCACAAACCTGTTTTTCTCGTTGAAGCAGACGGGAAAAGTTTTGTGTTCTATATGTCGTCTATCGGCGCTTGTCTTGCGGGAAATGATCTTATAGAGGTGCAGTGGCAGACGGGGATAAAACGGCTTGTTGTATTCGGTTCGTGCGGCGCGCTTGACAGCGAGGCTGTAAACGGAAAATACATCATACCTACAGAATCATACCGTGACGAAGGAATGTCATATCATTATGCTCCCTCGTCCGACTATATAAAGATCAGGAACAGCTCCGACCTTGCCGGGATGTTTACCGCTTTGCGGCTGCCGTTTGTGACGGGGAGAATATGGACTACCGATGCTCCCTACAGAGAGACTGCGGCTGCTGTCGAAAAGCGCAAAAAAGACGGCTGTATCGCAGTAGAGATGGAGCTTGCGGGACTGCAGGCGGTGTGCGATTTTTATGACGTGGAGCTGTACGCCTTTCTTGCGGCGGGAGATGTACTTGACGCAGAGGAATACCGTCCCGAGGGGCTTAAGGAGCCACTGAATAAATCACGTCCTGCGGACTGAGCACCAAACTTGCTTGCATCTTTCGGTCAAATTGAACTCAAAAGCCTTG
>ONIC01000196.1 GCA_900317815.1 uncultured Eubacteriales bacterium
CAGTATTACTTCGGTTTTTTCAAACAATTTGCCTAAAAATCTGACGGCGCAATATGAGCACTCGCTTTAATCAGTGTCTCCTTAATCCCAATAAAGCTATCGGTATTGAGACTATTCTCGCCCTTTTCTTTGTAGGTAAACAATATTTGCGCAGCTCTTCCGTTACATTTGCTTCGCTAAGCATATTTCTTTGTATCTGAATTTATTTTATTAATTCTTTACCGCCCATATAAGGTCTGAGCACCTCGGGGATACGAACAGAACCGTCTTCGTTGAGGTTGTTCTCCAGGAATGCGATGAGCATTCTCGGCGGTGCAACTACAGTATTGTTAAGCGTGTGCGCAAAATACTTCTGCTTGCCTGCGCTGACTCTGATCTTGAGTCTTCTTGCCTGAGCGTCGCCGAGATTGGAACAGGAACCTACCTCGAAATACTTCTTCTGTCTCGGTGACCATGCCTCTACGTCGATGCTCTTGACCTTAAGATCTGCAAGGTCGCCCGAGCAGCACTCAAGAGTACGAACGGGGATATCGAGCGAACGGAAGAGATCAACGGTATTCTGCCAAAGCTTATCGAACCACATCTTGCTGTCCTCAGGCTTGCAGACAACGATCATTTCCTGCTTCTCAAACTGATGAATTCTGTAAACACCGCGCTCCTCGATGCCGTGAGCACCCTTTTCTTTTCTGAAGCAGGGTGAATAGCTTGTCAGTGTCTTCGGAAGCTCCTCCTCCTTGATGACCGAATCAATGAACTTTCCGATCATGGAGTGCTCCGAAGTGCCGATAAGGTAGAGATCCTCTCCTTCGATCTTATACATCATTGCGTCCATCTCGGCAAAGCTCATAACGCCCGTTACTACGTTGCTTCTTATCATAAACGGAGGTACACAGTAAGTAAAGCCCCTGTCGATCATAAAATCACGCGCATAAGCGATAACTGCCGAGTGGAGTCTTGCGATATCGCCCATAAGATAATAGAAACCGTTTCCCGCAACTCTGCGTGCGCTGTCAAGGTCGATACCGTTGAGCTTTTCCATGATATCTGTATGATAGGGGATCTCGAAGTCGGGAACGAAAGGATCGCCGTATCTCTGAATTTCGACATTCTCGCTGTCGTCCTTTCCGATCGGAACGCTCTCGTCTATTATATTCGGGATCGTCATCATGATCTTCGTTACCTTTTCGGTAAGCTCTGTTTCAAGCTCTTCAAGGCGTGCAAGCTCCTCGGACTTCTCCGTTACGAGCTTCTTCATCTCTTCAGCCTCGTCCTTCTTGCCCTGACCCATAAGTGCGCCGATCTGCTTTGAATACTTATTTCTGTCAGCTCTGAGCGCATCTGCCTTAGCCTGATTTGCTCTGCGCTGATTGTCAAGCTCGATCACTTCGTCAACGAGCGGAAGCTTGCTGTCCTGAAACTTTTTCTTTATATTTTCCTTGACAACGTCGGGATTTTCTCTTAGAAATTTAATGTCGATCATTTTCTTGTTACTCCTTTGTTTATTCGTCTTTGAATTTTTTCATAAGCTCTCGCAGGTCGTCCTCGCCGTAAAATTCAAGTACAAGCGTTCCGCTTGACTTGTTTTTCTGATTGACAGAGACCTTCCTGCCGAAGCTCTCCGAAAGCGACAGCTCCACCTCGCGGTAGTACTGCGGGCGGCGGTCGATTTTCTCTTTAACGGGCTGTTCCTCTTCATCCTCCCCCTCAAGGCGGTTGATGAACTGGACTCGCTTCTCTGTTTCACGAACGCTTAGACCATTCTCGATGACCTCATCGGCAGTCTTTTCTATCAGATCGGGATTATTCAATCCCAGAAGAGCTCTTGCGTGACCCGATGTGATATCTCCGTTATTGAGCATAGTCTTGACCGCATCCGGGAGTTTCATCAATCTCAGCGTATTCGCAACGGCAGAGCGCGACTTGTTGACGATCTCGGAAACCTGTTCCTGAGTCATATCATACTCTTTCATGAGCGAATCATACCCCATTGCAAGCTCGAGATCAGACAGATCCTCACGCTGGAGGTTCTCTATGAGCGCTATCTCCATCGACTGTGAATCGGTAAGATCTCTGATAATTACGGGAACTTCCTTAAGGCCCGCCATTCTTGCGGCACGGAATCTTCTCTCGCCCGCAACGATCTCATACCCGCCGTCAAGCAGCGGACGTACAACGAGCGGCTGTATCACGCCATGCTGTTCAATCGAATCGGAAAGCTCACGGAGCGTTTCGGGATCGAAGTCTCGTCTCGGCTGCTTTACATTCGGCTCTATCTCTGAAATTTTAAGTGTAACTGTGCTGTTGCGGTCCTCACTTTCGTTCTCCTGGAAGATCTCGCTGAGTCCCTTGCCCAGTCCTCCTTTTTTCAAAGCCATATTTTCACCTCTTTGATGTTAGTTTTATTATTATGATATCAATTCTTACCCGCGATCTCTCGCGCAAGATCCATGTAGGCCGCACTGCCCTTTCCCGATTTATCGTAATACATTATCGGAGTACCGAAGCTCGGAGCCTCGCTCAGACGTACCGATCTCGGGATCACGGTATTGAAAACCTTCCTCGGGAAGAAACGCTTAACTTCCTCAACTACCTGCTGAGTAAGATTAAGTCTGCCGTCGTACATAGTAAGCAGAACGCTCTCTATCTCGATATGCTCGTTATACTGACGCTTTACTCTGCGGACTGTATTCATAAGCTGTGACAGTCCCTCGAGAGCGTAGTACTCGCACTGTATCGGTACAAGTATCGTATCGCACAAACACAGAGCATTCACTGTAATAAGGCCGAGTGACGGCGGGCAGTCGATTATAATGTAGTCATACCTGTCACGCATCGGGATAACGGCAGTTTTGAGTATCGCCTCGCGGTGCTTTTTATCGGCTATTTCAAGCTCGGCTGCGGCAAGATCGAGACTTGACGGCAAAAGCTCGAGATTTTCATACCGGGTTCTGACAACAACATCACTGCCGAACATACCCTCTACAAAAATATCGTAGGTGCTGTGCTTTGTAGCTCTCTTGTCAACTCCTACTCCGCTTGTGGCGTTGCCCTGCGGGTCGATATCAACGAGCAGCACTTTATATCCGAGCGTGCCGAGACCCGCTGAAAGATTTACGGCAGTGGTCGTTTTTCCGACGCCGCCCTTCTGATTGGCTATCGCAATTATTTTACCCATAACAGCAAGCAATCCTTTCATTTCTTTTCTCAATGATTATTATATCATTTTATATCAATAATGAAAAGACCTTTTTACAAATTTTCATTTCGGCGGGCAATCTGCGGGCAAGCGGCGGGCAAGCGCCCGCAGGCATATTCCGATGTTCCTTTTTGTTTGGC